>JAUZPY010000002.1 GCA_030705805.1 Bacillota bacterium
GAAGCTGCCCACTATGCCACAGTTTCGTACAATAAGAAGAATTATCGGCGATTTTGATTTTAAAGCAATAAACGGAGAAAAGTATGAGGATACTATAGGAAGCTGCGGAGATTTCAGACCGGAAGGAATAGGGAATATTTACAATGTACCTTTTTCCTCTCTGTATAATAGTAATTTTGATAATCTTATTGCTGCGGGAAGGATAATTTCCTCACCTCAAGGTGATGGCTGGGAGGTTGCTAGGGTAATACCTACCTGCGCACTGACAGGTCAGGCGGCAGGGGTAGCTGCGGCAATGAATGCTAAAAGCGGCAGCAAAATGAAGGATACCGACATATTGACCTTGCAGAAAAAACTGAAGGACTCCGGAGTGGTTTTCAAGTAGTATAATAGACCTGTCCCGAGCCCTGATACGGCGGTAAAATTGGTTTTTTCTCCGCCTTGCGTCACCTCCGGGCTTCGAACCTATTATTGGCGGAACCTGTATGCAAAGCAGGACGAAAAAATGCTCGATCCCCCGCATTCCCAAGGTTTGCGGACAGGTCTAATTAAAGAAATGGGGGCACTTCCTGCCCCCGTAAATTTCTGCTTGTGACTCTTTTTTCTATTGACACAAAAGTTTTGATATGTTATAATCTATAAGTCAGGATTTAGGGGTATAGCTCAGTTGGTAGAGCAGTGGTCTCCAAAACCACGTGCCGTGAGTTCAAATCTTACTGCCCCTGCCAGAAAAAAACGCCTTGCTATGCAAGGCGTTTTTTTCTGGCTAAATTCGTCCTGGACGGGTGAAATCCACTATGTGGATGAAAAAAGCTGCCGCAGTGAAATCCGCTGTGGTGGGTGAGCCGGATTCGATTTCACCATGGGTTCAGCCGAATGATTTCACCGTGCCAAAGGCACGATTTCATAGTGCTGATAGGGATGTGCCTGTTTTTGCACAGTCAGACTTATAAAACAACTGACATCTATTTTGTCAGCCTCACACAAAGTAAAAGATACATTTTCGACTCGAAAATGTATCTTTTTTTGTATATATATGTTGACTGTCATATGAAATATTGTTAATATATAATCAAACAACAGTGTTATAGGAACACTTAACTACAACTTTCTATGTCGGTATAGATATAATGTGTTATTATAAAAATACCATGATGAAAGATTTTTAAAGAGTATTGTAGTATTGTAGAAAATCTGAAATTACAAACTGAGCAAATCATGTTAATCATTTTAACAACTTTATCGCAGAGTTAATTTGTTGATAGGAGGATATGTAAATGCATGAAGAAAAAGATAGTGAGATTAGTTTATATAGCCTTATAAAAGCAAATTTAAGTTTATTGGCTACGTTATTATTTGTAATTGCAAATATTATATTGTTTTGTGTTCAACTAGGGTACTTGATTTATTTCCAAATTCCTTATGATTTTGTTAATATTGAAATCAGTTATTTGATTGTTGTTTTTGTAATAGTTCTAATAATTAGTTTATTAATAAAAATTACATACGACGTGTGTGTAAAAAATTATAAAAGGAGAAAGAAAAAGTATTTATACGCTCTTATGCCTATTGCTTATTTTATAATTATCCTTGTAACGGGAAGTAGCCAAACTAACATATTTAATATTGATAAAACAGATTATTTTTCTGTATTTTTTATATTGCCGCTTATTGTTTGTATAGGAATAGCAGTATCTGTTTTTAGCTATCGTTATCTAAGGGTTCGTAAGCTTATGGGGAAAGCTTTTCCGTTAGTGTATATATTGATTGCGTTATCTATAATGTTAATTATGGGGTTTTGTGGCTTTGGAGTTGCAAAATGCAAGGTTAGATATCCTATTATAAATAACACATACTTATATATAGCTAATTTTAAAGATCAATATATTGTAACCGAATTTAAATATGACGAAAATGAAAAAAATGTGGCCATAATAAAAAAAGGGGAATTTAAATTTATCCCAATGGATCAAACAGATTTTAAAATGCATAATTTTAAAAAGGTATACAGGAAGTGAAAGGATATTGGGGAGGTATTAAGAGACGGACTGTTTTGTAACGTTGAAAAGCTACATCTATTTCGTTCTCCTCACCTGAAAAAAGCTGCATTTTCTTGCCCGAAAGTGAAGCTTTTTATTTTTTGTAGGTTTAACGATGAAGTGTTACACATTAAATTGAAAATATAATACTACAATTATTGACACGGCAGAAATTTTATAGTATAATAATAAAAATCTTTAAGAGTGGTACAGAGATGCCAACAAGGTTCAAGAAATAAAGCCTTTATGCTTTTGTGACATAGTGTGTTTACGCTTTATAAGCCTTTGTTGGATGCAAAGGCTTTTTTTGTACAGATAAAAAATCAGGAGGTAAAAATGTCTATCGTTTTAAAGAATGCCAGCGTATATATAGAGGGCAGTTTTAAAAGTGTAGATTTGGCCGTTATAGATGGGCATATTTCTTTTATATCGAAAGAAACCGATATAAAGGATGCCCTTTCTTTTGATTTAAAAAATTGTGTTATTTTCCCCGGTCTTGTTGATGTTCATGTTCATCTTCGAGAGCCGGGCTTTTTATATAAAGAAACCATTAAAACGGGTACCTTAGCGGCGGCATCGGGTGGATATACCGCAATTTGCTCCATGCCTAATTTAAACCCAGTTCCGGACAGCAAAGAAAACATAAAAGCGCAGCTGGACGCTATAAAAAAGGATGCGCTGATAAATGTTTACCCTTATTCTGCGATCACCAAAGGCGAACAGGGAAAAGAAATTGTAGACATAGATGAATTAAAAGATTATGCAATAGCCTTCTCTGATGACGGCAGGGGCGTGCAGTCCGATGAAATTATGAAAAAAGCAATGATTAAAGCCGGCATCTGCGGGAAAATAATAGCTGCCCACTGCGAGGACAACAGCCTGCTAAACGGAGGATATATCCATGACGGTGAATATGCAAGAGTAAACAACCATAAGGGTATAAGCTCTGAAAGTGAATACATGCAAATTGCCAGAGACTTGAAGCTGGCCGGGGAAACAAAATGCTTATATCATGTCTGCCACATATCCACTAAGGAAAGCGTGGATTTAATAAGGCAAGCTAAAGCAAAAGGCCTTAATGTTACTTGTGAAACAGCGCCTCATTATCTGACCTTAACAGACATGGACTTAAAGGAAGACGGAAGGTTCAAAATGAATCCGCCGTTAAGGTCTGAAGAAGACCACGCCGCTTTAATCAAGGGAATCCAGGACGGAACAATAGACATGATAGCAACAGATCACGCACCCCATTCCAAGGAAGAAAAAAGTAAGGGGTTAAAAGACAGTTTAATGGGAGTGACGGGTCTGGAAACTGCCTTTCCCATCTTGTATACACGCCTTGTAAAAAACAAAATTATATCATTGGAAAAGCTGATTTCCCTGATGCACGACAATCCCGGAAAGCGGTTTGGCATAGCTAATCCTATAAGGGAAGGCGATATAGCCAATTTAACGGTGTTTGATTTGGAATCTGAATATAAAATAAATCCGTCAGAGTTTAATTCAAAAGGAAAAAGCACTCCTTTTGAAGGAGATGAAGTTTACGGAAAATGCCTGATGACAATATGTAATGGAAATATAGTATGGAAGAATTTATAATATGCCTTCACAAAGCAATCAGGGAGGAGTGATAAAGTGAAGCAGAGTATTTTTACAGTAGAAAACAATGAATGTTTAGCAAAAAACACCTATGAACTTATTTTAAGCGGAGATACTTCCGACATAACAAAACCCGGACAGTTTGTAAACATTAAATTGGACGGATGTTTTTTAAGGAGACCTATTTCGGTATGTGATTATGACGACAAAACCTTGACTTTGATATATAAGGTTGTGGGAAGAGGTACGGAATTTATGTCAAAGCTTACAAAGTGCGATAAGCTTGACATTCTTACAGGTCTTGGAAACGGCTACGACCTTAGCAAAAGCGGCGATACCCCTCTTTTAATCGGGGGCGGAGCGGGAATTCCTCCCATGTATAAATTGGCAAAGGAACTTATTAAAGAAGGTAAAAATGCAGCGGTAATTCTTGGCTTTAATGAAGAGCAGGAGCTTTTTTATGAGGATAAATTTAAAGAGCTTGGCACTAAAGTTTATATTACAACAGCTGACGGCAGCAAAGGAATTAAAGGCTTTGTTACCGAGGCTATGAAAAACATATCATATTCGTACTTTTATGTCTGCGGTCCCGAGCCGATGCTAAGAGCAGTATATAAGGAATCAATTGCAGAAGGTCAGTTCAGCTTTGAAGAAAGAATGGGCTGCGGCTTCGGTGCATGTATGGGGTGCAGCTGCAAAACAAAGTATGGAAACAAGCGAATTTGCAAGGATGGCCCGGTTCTTTTTAAGGAGGAAATTATATGGTAGATACCAAAATCACCTTAAGCGGATTGGCTTTAGATAACCCGATAATTCCCGCCAGCGGCACTTTTGGATATGGCTATGAATATGCAGAACTTTACGATATAAATATGCTGGGGTCCTTTTCCTTTAAGGGCACAACAAAAGAGCCCAGATTCGGAAACCCTACGCCCAGAATAGCGGAATGCAGCGAAGGCATGATTAATTCTGTGGGACTTCAAAATCCGGGCATTGAAAAGGTAATAGAGGAAGAACTCCCTAAACTAAAAAAATGCTTTAGTAAGAAAGTAATAGCAAATATAAGCGGCTTTAGCATAGAGGAATATGTTCACTGCTGTGAGAAAATCGATGGGGAAAAACAAGTTGGTTTAATTGAAGTAAACATAAGCTGCCCTAATGTGCATAACGGAGGAATGGCCTTTGGTACGTCTCCGGAATCTGCCTTTGAAGTTACAAAAGCAATAAAAGAAATAACAAAAAAGCCTGTATATATGAAGCTGTCGCCGAATGTAACGGATATTGTTTCTATCGCAAAAGCTTGTGAAGAGGCCGGAGCGGACGGATTAAGTCTGATTAATACACTTCTTGGAATGAGAATAGACTTGAAAACAAAAAAGCCAGTAATAGCAAATAAAATGGGAGGCTTTTCGGGAAGAGCAATTTTTCCGGTAGCACTTCGAATGGTTTACCAAGTATATGAGGCAGTAAGCATTCCAATTATCGGCATGGGCGGAATATCTAAAGCGGAAGATGTAATTGAAATGATGCTTGCAGGGGCAAGGGCCGTCCAAATAGGGGCGGAAAACCTTGTAAATCCTTATATATGTAAACAAATAATAGAAGACCTGCCCAAAACAATGGAAAAATATAAAATTGAAAGCTTGGAAAATATAGTTGGAGGTGCTCATTAGTGGGAAAAGACGTAATTATTGCGTGTGATTTTAACAGTAAAAATGAGGTTTTGAATTTTTTAGATAAATTCACAGAAGAAAAGCCTTTCGTTAAAATCGGAATGGAGCTGTTTTACAGCGAAGGACCGGACATCGTAAAAGAAATCAAAAAAAGAGGACATAAAATATTTCTGGATTTAAAACTGTGCGACATTCCAAATACAGTAAAAAAGTCAATGAAAGTGTTAACGGAACTAAACGTTGACATGCTTAATTTGCACGCTTTTGGAACTATAGCTATGATGGAGGCGGCGATTGAAGGAATAACCCACGAGGATGGAACAAGACCGATTTTAATTGCGGTAACTTTACTTACTTCAACCAGCGAAGAAAGAATGAAAAGAGACCTTTTAATAAATGAGATGCTGCCGGATGTAGTGCTCCACTATGCAAATAATGCAAAAATTGCAGGACTGGACGGAGTAGTATGCTCCCCCCTTGAAGCGGGACTTGTTAAAGAACGCTGCGGAAAGGATTTTATAACTGTAACACCCGGGGTTCGCTTTGCAGATGGGAAGCTTGGAGACCAGGTAAGAGTTACAACGCCCCAAAGGGCAAAAGAGTTAGGGTCTGATTATATAGTAGTGGGAAGACCCATTACGGAAAGCGAAGATCCGGTAGAAGCATATAGAAGATGCGTAAGAGAATTTATTGGATAGGAGTGTATTAGATGGAAAAGTTAATTGCAGAAGATTTGCTGAAAATAGGAGCGGTATTTTTCAGACCGGGGGAACCATTTACATGGGCAAGTGGAATAAAAAGCCCGGTATATTGCGATAACCGGCTTACTCTTACAGCTCCAAAAGTAAGAACTGATGTTGAAAAAGGGTTGGCTAAGACAATCAAGGACAATTATCCTGAGGTGGAAGTTTTGATGGGAACTTCAACTGCAGGAATTGCTCATGCGGCAATAACGGCGCACCTTTTAGATTTGCCTATGGGTTATGTAAGAAGCGGTGCTAAAGACCACGGCAGAGGAAATCAAATAGAAGGCAAATTGCTGCCCGGGCAAAAGGTTGTTGTGGTTGAGGACTTAATCTCTACCGGAGGAAGTGTAATCGAGGTAGTAGATGTGTTAAGGGAAGCAGGGGCAAAGGTACTTGGAATAGTAAGTATATTTACCTACGGCATGAAAAAAGGCATTGATAGATTAGCTGAAGCCGGAGTGAAAAACATCAGCCTGACGAATTTTGATGTAATTGCAGAGGTAGCAGCTAATATAGGTTACATAAAACAGGAGGACATAAAGAAACTAATTGCTTTCAGAAACAATCCAAGCGATGAGAGCTGGATAGGAGCGTAAAATGAGAAGCTTAATTAATATTCTTGACTTATCAACAGGGGAAATTGAAGAATTAATACAGGTGGCCAACGATATAATAAAAAACCCAAAAGCCTATAGCGATAAGTGCAGGGGTAAAAAGCTGGCCACGCTGTTTTTTGAGCCTTCTACCAGAACAAGGTTAAGCTTTGAAGCAGCAATGTATGAACTGGGAGGTAATGTGCTGGGCTTTTCGGAAGCGATGTCAAGTTCTGCAGCCAAAGGCGAAAGCGTGGCAGATACAATAAAAACAGTAAGCTGCTATGCAGACATTATAGCAATGCGTCATCCAAAGGAAGGCGCTCCGCTTGTTGCTTCTATGAACACAGAAATACCAATCATTAATGCCGGTGACGGCGGACACAATCATCCTACTCAGACTTTGGCGGATCTTTTAACAATTTACAGGGAAAAGGGCAGCCTTAATAACTTTACCATAGGTTTTTGCGGAGACTTAAAATTCGGGCGTACCGTTCATTCCCTTATTGCGGCATTATCACGTTATGAGGGAATCAAGGTCGTACTGGTATCTCCTAAGGAATTAAGGATTCCCAATTATGTAAAAACAGAACTGTTAGAAAAAAATAAAATTGAATTTACAGAGACAACTGAATTAGAGGAAGTAATTTCAGAACTTGACATTTTATATATGACGAGAGTTCAGAGAGAACGGTTTTTCAGCGAGGAAGAATATTTAAGACTAAAAGACTCCTATATATTAAATGAAGAAAAACTGATAAATGCAAAAAAAGACTTGGCAGTAATGCATCCATTGCCCAGAGTAAACGAGATATCAGTTTCCGTTGACAATGATGACAGAGCGTGCTATTTTAAGCAGGTGCTTAACGGTAAGTATATAAGAATGGCGCTTATGCTTAAACTTTTGGAGGTAGAATAATGATGAATATTGATCCTATCAAAAACGGAATTGTAATTGATCACATTAAAGCCGGAAAAAGTATGGAGCTTTATCATTATTTAAATCTGGAAAATCTGGACTGTTCCATAGCAATTATAAAAAATGCACCCAGCAAAAAGCTGGGCAAAAAGGACATTATTAAAATAGATGCCGCAATCAATATAGACCTTGACGTACTGGGTTATATAGATCCGGATATTACAATTGATACTATTAAAGATGGTGTATTGGTGGATAAAAGGCACTTAGAGCTCCCTGAAATTTTGACAGGGGTAATAAAATGCAAAAATCCAAGATGTATAACATCGACAGAACAGGAGCTTGCTCACACCTTTAAGCTGACCGACAGAGAAAATCGCGTATATAGATGTATTTATTGCGAAGCTGAATCCAACGAATAAAAAATATTGAGGGCAGTCCTTAAAAGAGCTATCGGTTACTTTTTAAGGACTGTTTATTTATTAGCCAGTCCGTGGCATTATAATAAAATTTTGCTATTATAGAAAATATGAAAGTCGCCTTTATTATACCACATGACGTTACAAGTAGAACTTGGCAACCAAATTAAGAAAAATGTAAATGTTAAGCCGTAAATTGCACCAAATAATGCTTTAAAAATATTGACTATATTGTATTTTATGATATAATGAATTAGATATATTATTGGCTGTTATATTCTGGAATAAGTAATATTTTGCAATATTTTATATAATTAAATTCAGAGCTTAAGGCTTAAATTTTATAGGCATAAGTTTAACTGACTGGGTGCTGTAAAAAAGTTATCTTATGATCTTAAGCGATTGAAAGAAGGAAATAAGGATGGCAAGGATATTTCTTTCGTCTCCTCATATGGGTGGACGGGAAATGGGGTTCGTCAAAGAGGCGTTCGATACAAATTGGATTGCTCCTTTAGGTAAAAATGTAAACGAATTTGAAAGGGAAATGGCATCATACATAGGAATTGGACATGCGGCAGCATTGAGTGCAGGAACTGCGGCGCTTCATATGGGGTTAAAGGCTGCAGGAGTAAAACAGGGGGATATTGTTTTCTGCTCGGCTCTTACTTTTTCCGCAAGTGCTAATCCGATTATGTATGAAAAGGCCACTCCTATTTTTATAGACAGCGAATATGAAACATGGAATATGAGCCCTAAAGCTTTGCGTAAAGCATTTAATAAATACCCAAACGTTAAAGCTGTGGTTGTTGTTGATCTGTACGGACAAAGCGCAGACTGGGATGAGATACTTGATATATGTGGCGAACACAATGTACAGGTTATAGAAGATGCGGCTGAGGCATTGGGGTCTACATATAAAGGGAAAAAATGCGGCAGCTTTGGCAAGTATGGCATTTTGTCATTTAACGGCAATAAGATTATAACAACCTCCGGAGGAGGGATGCTTCTGTCTGATGATGAAGAAAGAATACAAAAAGTCAGATTTTGGTCAACCCAATCAAGAGAAAAAGCTAGGCATTATCAGCATGAGGAGCTGGGTTATAATTACCGTATGAGCAACATTGTGGCAGGTATTGGCAGAGGTCAGATGTTTGTTTTAGACGATAGGGTTGCAAAGAAAAGAGAAATATTTGAAAAGTATAAAAAAGCATTTGAAGATATAGATGATATTGAAATGATGCCAAGATTTGAAAAAGGAGAGTCTAACTGCTGGCTTTCCTGTATGACAATAAAACAAAACAGCAAGGTTTCGCCCTTAGATATTATGATTGCACTGGAGAATTCTGATATAGAGTCCAGACCTATCTGGAAACCTATGAATTTGCAGCCATATTATAAAAAATATGATTTTATTACAGAAAGCACACAAATTTCTGTTGCAGAGGACATTTTTAACCGCGGCGTATGCCTTCCCAGCGATACGAAGATAACCGAGGAAGATCAGCAAAGGGTAATTGATATAATAAAAAAATTATTTTAAATTTTGGAGATCGCTATGGATAATGAAAACTTATACGGAACTAAGGCTGTTCAAGTTGATCTTTTGGAAATGATGAGCTATCTGCACAGCTTTTGTAAAGAACATGATATAAAATACACTCTTGGGGGAGGATCTCTTATCGGAGTTGTACGCCATGGTGGTTTTATACCATGGGATGATGATATTGATCTGATGTTTGAACGGAAAGAGTATGATAAGTTTGTTACGCTGTTTGAACAATATGGTGATAAGCAGTATAAAATTATTAAAAACATATGGCTTTCCTGTGTTACTTTTTTGGAGAATGTAAAACACAACAAGATAGAAAACATGACAAGATGTGTAGATTTATTTGTGTTTGACGATGTTCCCAAAGGAACTGCAACCAGAAGGTTTAAGATATTTTTCTTAAGGCTCTTGCAGGGAATGATAAAAGATAAGCCTGAGTATCAGAGTTATGGCTTTGCCGGAAAGATTCTTTCTTTTGCTACATGGGCTTTTGGGAGGCTTTTTACAAAAAAATTTAAACTCAAAATATATAACCGAATATCGCAGTGGGGAGAAAGCGGGTCCGGCTTTATAACTATATACAACGATTCCTTTAAAAATTTAAAAATTATTCATTCATCTACGATACTTGAGAGCTATAGTGAGATGCCATTTGACGGATTAATGCTTTATGTGATGAGCGGAGCTCATAGGTATTTAGAAACCCGCTACGGAGATTATATGAAGCTGCCGCCTATAGAACAACGGATTCCCCAACATATATAAGTACGGAGGAGAGAAAATGATTTTTGCAGGAGTATTGGCGGGAGGCAAAGGAACAAGACTTGAAAGCTCAATTCCCAAACAATTTATTGAGATTGAAGGCATTCCGCTGATAGTAAGAACGCTAAAAACCTTTTTATCTGTAGAAAGCTTTAATAAAGTAATTGTGTCAATGAATAAAGACTGGGTGGATTATTGCCTGAATTTGTTTTCCGAATATGATATGCCCATGGATAGGTTGGAGGTTATTTTGGGAGGAGAAACGCGTTTTGAATCCCTTTATAATGTAACCTTAAAGGCGGCAAAGCTTAGCGGCGGAAAAGATGATATAATTGTCACCCATGACTGTGCAAGACTTTTTGTTTCGAAAAGAATTTTAGAGGACAATATAAGGGATATTGAAAATTACGATGCGGTGACGACTGCTATTCCTACAATTGATACTATACTGCATACTCCTGACGGCAAGGTGAGTACCGATGTTCCGGTCAGAAAAGAGCTGTGGCTTGACCAGGGCCCCCAGTCATATAAAGTGGCTCAGTTTTTGGAAATGGCGGACAAGCTTACTTCTATGGAACGTGAAAAATATATGGAAGCGGGCAAGCTTTACATTGATTCGGGACTTAAAGTCGGACTTGTTATGGGAGATCGATACAACTTCAAAATCACAAATGATATAGATTTAAAATATGCCGCATTTTTGTTGAGAGAGGGGGCGGTCCAGTGAAATGTGTTGTGGTTGGCGACATATTCATAACGCCTGAAATGATGGAGAAAGCAATGGGCTTTTACCATGATAGATTCAGAGAAGTAAAGAGCTTTTACTTCGGTAATAAAGACAGACAGAACATGCGAGATGTAGTAAAGACTATAGAAATGGGAGGCCCTTATTCCGTTAAGCCGCCGGACGGTGTATTGGAAGAACTGTCAGATGCTGATGTTTTAATGGTACACCTGTGTCCTGTAACCAAAGAGATGATACATGCGGCAAAAAAACTAAAGGTAATACTGTGTAACAGAGGCGGTATTGAAAATATAGACATTGATGAAGTAAACAGCTGTAAAATACCCATATTAACAAACCCGGCGCATAATGCAAATGCTGTTGCGGAATACACGATCGGATTGATTTTTAACGAGCTCAGAAATATTTCCAGAGCTTATGTTTCGTTACGGGAGCACTGTTGGAGAGAACATTTCCCCAATTCGGAAAACATTAAAGAGCTTAAAAATATGACAGTCGGCATTATTGGCTACGGTGCGGTAGGGCGGCTGGTAACAGAAAAACTTCGTGGGTTTGACTGCCGCGTTATCATATATGATCCTTATGTTGACAATGATGACGACAGCGGGAACCCTAATATTAGATTTGTACCTATGGATTATCTTTTGAGGGAATCTGACATTGTTACAATGCATGCTCGTTCTGTAAATAAAAAGCCTATAATAGGCGAAAAAGAATTAAAGCTTATGAAGGACGATGCATATCTTATAAATACTTCCCGTTCCTATATGCTTGATATGGATGCACTTTATACTGCATTAAAAAATAATTGGATTAAGGGTGCTGCCGTAGATGTTTTCCCGGTTGAGCCTTTGCAAAAAGATGAGCCTCTACTTACACTGGATAATATTACATTGACAAACCATAGAGGCGGCGATACCTTGAATGCGTATTCCGATAGTCCGCTGATGATGCTTAGGGAAGCTGAAAAATTATTTGAAAACGAAACGCCAAGATATTGGTACAATAAAAATATGATTTGATTGTAATGTAAGCTATTTAAGAAGAAAGTGTGCTAAAGAAGCAAAAATATCTTAAGTAAATAGATGCAATGCCTATTCTGCTTTTTAGAAGCTGATTTAAGCAGATAAAAACTCTGCTTTTATGTGAGAAGTTTTTAGGTAGAAGCTTATTTTTAAAGGAGTATAAGCCTCAAGGCTAAAAGATTATCATAAAATGTTAATACGGGAATTATACGAATCCGTCTCCGGCGGGAATAGAGTTAGTTTTGTAATACCAATGAAAACGGAAAGCGTATGAAACCTTGAATGATATAAAAAAGGACGAATATATATGTACCGGAAATTTTTTAAAAGATTAATTGACATAATCTGCGCTCTTTTGGCGGTATTGGT
Organism: Bacillota bacterium; assembly: GCA_030705805.1. Lineage (GTDB taxonomy): Bacteria > Bacillota > Clostridia > CAKSNL01 > HGM11501 > JAUZPY01. The sequence continues at coordinate 12,439 of JAUZPY010000002.1, forward strand.
GTTTTCCCCTCTGTACATACTTGTAGCACTTCTTGTTCGTATAAAACTTGGATCACCCATATTGTTTAAACAGGAACGCCCGGGGCTAAATGAAAAAATTTTTAAACTTTATAAGTTTCGAACCATGACCGATTCAAGGGATGAATCCGGAAATCTGCTTTCCGACGAAATTAGAATGACTTCTTTTGGCAGGCTGCTGCGGGCTACGAGCTTAGATGAGCTACCGGAGGCTTTTAATATTTTAAAAGGTGACATGAGCGTTGTTGGACCAAGGCCGCTGTTGCCCGAATATTTACCTTACTATAATGAAATGGAAAAACATAGACATGATGTTAGGCCTGGCTTAACAGGGCTTGCGCAGATAAATGGAAGAATTGAAATCAGTTGGGAAGAAAGGTTTTATTATGATCTTGAATATCTTAAAGGTATTACATTTATAAGCGATTGCAAAATTATAGTTTTAACCTGTTGGAAGGCTTTTGTAAAACATGAAGGAGTAGGACAAACCGGGGAGGCTCCTGAAAGTTTACATATTATTAGGCAGGAGCAAAGTCAAAAGATAGAATATAAAGCATGAACGAAAGTTGTTTTCGACATTAAAGATATACTAAGAGGAAATACAATATTATTAATGTAAAAAATTTTAGGGCGTGATAAATTGAAGTTGCAAATAATATCTATAGATCAGTCAGACAGATGGGATAACATAGTAAAATCATTTAAAGACTATGATGTTTATTATTTAAGTGGATATGTTAAGGCGTTTGAACTTCACGGTGATGGTGAGCCGATGCTTTTTTATTTTGATAATGGAAGCACAAGAGCTATAAATGTTGCCATGAAACGTGATATTGCAAAAGATGAAAATTTTGTTGGAAAAATACCCGAAAACACATATTTTGATTTATCAACACCTTATGGCTATGGCGGTTTTATTATAGAAGGTGATGATATTAAATCTTTAAACGATTCTTACGGTGAATATTGCCAGAAAAATAATATAATATCAGAATTTGTGAGGTTTAATCCGGTCATTAATAATTGCAGAAATGCAGCAGAAACATATGAAACTGTATGTTTGGGTAATACCGTATGCATAGATACTACAAATGATGATATTATCTGGGATAATTTTATCAGCCAGAACAGAAATAAAATTAGAAAAGCAAAAAAATCAGGGCTTAAGGTTTTTTGGGGAAGAGATGAATGGTTAATCGATGAATTTATTAAAATATATAATGAGACTATGAAAAGAGATAACGCTACCAGTTATTATTATTTTAATAAAGAATTTTATCAAAGCGTGTTTAATGATTTAAAATATAACTCAATGTTTTTTTATACAAAATTAAATGATGAAATTATTGCTATCTCTATTATTATGTATTGTAATAATAAAATGCATTATCATCTTTCGGCTTCAAAAAAAGAATATCAACACTTAGCACCAACAAATTTACTTCTTTATGAATGTGCTTGCTTTGGAGCAAGTATTGGCTTTAAAAGCTTACATCTTGGCGGTGGCGTTGGTTGTAAAGATGATAGCTTGTATATATTTAAAAAAGGGTTTAATCGTAATGGTGATAAAGAATTTTATATTGGAAAAAAAATATTCAATAGCGATTTGTATGAGCATTTATTGAAAATAAGAGAAAGTGAAGCTTCCTTTAATCGAGAAACATCATTCTTTCCGGCTTACAGAGGCTGAACAGAAATAAACATATGAAAACAGGTGTGTATTTTGTAAGAGAGCCAAAAAGAAAGTAAAAAGGTTGAACACGAAATCATTTTATGGGAATCCATGGTGACAGGCATAATAGCTTGCGGAAAACTTTCAAACTTGGCATAAAGTATTTATTTTAAAAATCCCAGGCAGATTTAAAAGAAATACGGATAAAAGGAGAAGAATAGATGGGGAAAGATATATGGATTTGCAATCATCACGCTACAAATACGATGCTTTTGAAGAGTGGGCGCCATCACTGGCTGGCTAAAGAGCTTAGAAAAAACGGATATAACCCTACAATTTTTACGGCCAGCTCAAAACATTATAATGAAGGAATTGATCTTGGCAATAAACTTTATATGGAAAATGAAAGTGATGGAAACAGGTATGTTGTTGTAAAAACCAATAATTATAACGGCAATGGATTTCAAAGAGTAAAAAGTATGCTTGTCTTTGCAACAAATCTGGTGAGGACAGGTAAAAAATATGCTAAGATTAATGGCACGCCTGATGTCATAATAGGTTCTTCGGTTCATCCTTTTACTTGCGTGGCAGCTATTAAGCTTGCAAGGCGGTTTAAATGCAAGTGTATTTGTGAAATAAGAGATTTGTGGCCGGAATCAATTATTGCATATAAAGTATCTTCCCCAAACAGCTTGGGTGTAAAGGCCTTGTACAAGCTTGAAAAGTGGATTTATACTAATGCTGACAGACTTATTTTTACCATGGAAGGCGGAAAGGATTACATAATTAAACAAGGCTGGGATAAGGAGGATGGAGGACCTGTTGATTTAAAAAAGGTTTTTTATGTTAACAACGGAGTGGATTTAGAGTCATATGTTGAGTATAAAAAAACAAACACCTTTGAAGATGAAGATTTGGATGATAAGGAAGCGTATAAAATAATTTATACAGGAAGTCTCGGGGATTCGGATAAGAGTATATGGAACTTAATTGAAGCGGCAGACCTGATGAATAATGATCCGGATTTTGAGAAATGCAGGATTTTAATATACGGAAAAGGTGACCAGGAACAAAAAATGAAGGATCTCTGCAAGGAGAGAGAGCTTAATAATATATCCTTTAAAGGATTGGTAAATCGTAAGTTTATTCCATATGTTCTATCTAAATGCGATTTAAATATTTTAAACTGTGATGACTGCAGTATTATTGAAAAGTACGGAGGGAGCCAGAATAAGCTTTCCGAATATATAGCCAGCGGACACCCTATTATTACAGGTGAGAGCGGAAAATACTGCATCGTTGCAAACTATAAAATAGGGATGTCTGTTGAAGATATTACTCCAAAACGCTTATGTGAGGCAATTAAAGAACTAAAAGATATGAGTTCGGAGCAAAAGGAAGAAATGAAAAAAGCTTTAGATTATGCTACTAATGAATTTTCATGGAAAACTCTTGCAGGGAAAGTAATAGATATTATAGAAAATTAATTAGACTTTGAAATTAATCATTGGCTATATAAACTATATTTGAGTAAAGAACAGGGGCAAAAAATGAAAATTTTACACTTAACAAACGGATATTTTCATACCACCCTTTACCGGGAGCTGTTAAAACACCTTAAGGAATCAGATTCTGAAATTGAACCGGAAACAGTTGTTCTTTCGGGAAAAGATGAGAAAAATGAGCCTGAAGCAGGAGTTCACGATATAAAGCTTTTTAATAAATATGATAGATATTTTTATTTTCATAAGCAAAGGAAATCTTTCAGAGCTGTAAAAAAGGTAACAAACCTTGGGGATATCAATTTAGTTCATGCTCATTTCCTTTTTACCAACGGAGGAGTAGCGCTAAGAATAAAAAAGCAGTATAAAGTGCCTTATATAGTTGCAGTGAGAAATACCGATGTAAATGTGTTTTTTAAAAAGCTGAAACATCTAAGAGCCTATGGAGTAAAAATTATGGAGCAGGCAGAAAAAATAATTTTTCTTTCTGAGGCGTATCAAGATGCAGTGCTTGAGACATATGTACCTTTACAAAAAAGAGAAGATATCAGATCGAAATGCGAGGTAATACCGAACGGTATAGACCAATTCTGGCTTGACAATAAAAACATTCATACAAGAGATGACGACAGTAAAAAAATCAATATTGTATTTGCGGGCCGAATAGATGAAAATAAAAATTGTATGGCTGCTGTTTTCGCTTGTGAAAAGCTGATTGAAAAAGGCTATGATGTTCATTATACAGCAGTAGGAAATGTTTCTTCCAAGGAGATATTTGATAGTATTAAGGCAAAACCTTTCACTGAATGTTTACCTCCTAAAAGCAAGGAGGAACTGATAGAATTATATAAGAATCAGGATATATTTTTGATGCCCTCAAAGCACGAAACTTTCGGTTTATCTTATGCTGAAGCCATGACTCAAGGGCTTCCCGTAATTTACACAAGAGGTCAGGGCTTTGATAAGCAGTTTCCTGAAGGAACAGTGGGATATAGCGTAGATTGCTTAGACAGTGATGAGATAGCGGAAAAAATTCTTAAGATTCTATCAGGTTTCAATGAAATGAGCAGCAGATGCGCTGAAAACAGCGGAAAGTTTGACTGGGATATAATTTCTAAAAAATACATTAAAATATATGACGTCAATAAAAGAATTTAGGATTGAGGGGTAATCTAAGATGAAACAAATGCTATTAAATAGGATTGAAAAGAAAGAAATTGTGTGCGGAGTAGTTGGCCTTGGCTATGTTGGGCTTCCTTTAGCAGTTGAAAAGGCAAAGGCTGGCTTTAAGACTATTGGCTTTGACGTACAGTCACAGAAGGTTGATATGGTAAATACCGGCAAGAACTATATCGGCGACGTAGTGGATGCCGACCTGGAGAAAATAGTCAAAGATGGAATGCTTTCCGCTACAACAGACTTTTCATTTGTAAAAGACGTTGATTTTATAGCAATTTGTGTTCCTACACCTCTGGACAAGCACCAGGAACCTGACATCAGCTATGTAAGAGATTCCTCGATAGCAGTTTCGAAATACCTAAAAAAAGGAACAATGGTTGTCCTTGAATCCACTACTTATCCGGGCACTACCGAAGAGCTTATTAAGCCGATTTTAGAAGAAGGATCAGGATTAAAGTGCGGAGTGGATTTTTATTTGGGCTTTTCGCCTGAACGTGTTGATCCGGGCAATCTTATATATAAAACAAAAAATACGCCTAAGGTTGTCGGCGCTATCGGGCAGGACGCAACCGAGGTCATTGCTGCAATGTACCGTGCAGTTCTTGAAGGAGATGTTCATACGGTTTCTTCTCCTGCCATTGCAGAAATGGAGAAGATACTGGAAAATACATATAGAAATATAAATATCGGCTTGGTTAATGAGCTTGCTATATTATGTAACCGCATGGGTATATCCATGTGGGAGGTTATTGAAGCAGCAAAGACAAAACCTTACGGATTCCAGGCCTTTTATCCGGGCCCGGGACTGGGAGGACATTGTATTCCTCTTGACCCTTACTATTTAACATGGAAAGCTCGTGAATATGGATTCCATACGTCAATGATCGAAGCTTCTATGATGATAAATGATAAGATGCCTGAATACTGTGTTGACAGAGCGGCAAAAGTGTTAAACGGATTTAAGAAGGCTATGAACGGAGCAAAGGTTTTGGTTTTAGGAGTTGCATATAAGCAGGACATTGACGATTACCGTGAAAGTCCCGCTATCCGTGTTATCGAAGTGCTTTTAAAAGAGGGCGCAGATGTTACATATTTTGATCCTTGGGTAAAGACCTTCAGAGAGGGAGAACTTACCATGAACAGCATCCCAAGTCTTACGGGGGAAGTGTTGGAGGAATCCGACCTGGTTATGGTTACAGCTGCCCATACAAATGTGGACTACGAATTCGTTCAGAAACATGCAAAGGCCATATTTGATACTAAGAATGTATTAAAGAATATAAAAAACAGAGAAAATATAGAGGTGCTTTAATATGCCTTTTAGCTATCGTGAATACGAGAATATGATAGAGCTTCTTTGTACTAACGGCTATAAAATAACGGGATATAATAACTGGCAGGATTATGAAAAGTGCGTTATATTCAGACACGATATTGACTTTTCTATTGAAAAGGCAGTTGAATTTGCCAAGATAGAAAAAAGATTTAATGTAAATAGTACATATTTTACTTTGGTTTCAAGCAACTTTTACAATGTTTTTTCGGAAAAAAGCTGTTTGCTTCTTAATGAAATCATCTCTTCAGGCCATGAAATAGGGCTTCATTTTGATGAAAAGAGATATCCTGAAAGTTATGGAAATCCCGATAAGATAAAAGAAAAAGTTCTTTTCGAAAAAGATGTTTTGGAAAGAGCAATAGGGCAGGAAATTAAGACCCTTTCCATGCATCGGCCCAGTAAGGAGATATTGGCTTCCAATTTGCATATCCCCGGAATGATAAACAGCTATGGAAATACCTTTTTTAAAGAGTTTAAATATTTGTCGGATTCCAAATGCAGCTGGAGAGAGCCGGTTCTTGATATAATAAAGGAAAACAAGTATAATAGACTCCATATTCTTACTCATTCCTTCTGGTACAATAAAAAAGAAGAGAAGGTTAATAAAATGCTTGAGGATTTTGTAAATTCTGCCTCAAATGAAAGATATGAAGATTTAAACGACAATTTTTCTGACTTAAAAGAAATCTTGCCCCTAAGATAGGAGATTAGCACTATGAGAGTAGGCATTCATCAAATAAATTATTTACCTTGGCTCGGCTATTTTAATAAAATTGCAAAAAGTGATAAATTTATTTTAATGGACGAGGTGCAATTAACAGACAGCGGTACAATGCAGCGGAACAGGGTGCTTAATAAAAACGGAGAGCCTACCTATATAACAATTGCTTTTGAAAAAAAGGGATATCAGGAAAAAATGTTTAAGGAAATTAAACTTAATGAACAGGTTGACTGGCAGGCAAGGCAATTAAACTTTCTTAAGGATGCCTACCATAAAAGTCCCTATTGGGAGGAAGTTTTCAATCTTATAGAGCCCCTTTTTTTAAGGAAGTTTGAATATCTGATGGATGTAAATTTGCTGGGACTGAAAACCATGCTGGAGGCTATGGAAATTCATACGCCTTTGGTTATGCAAAGTGAGCTTTTATATGACAGAGAAAGTAAAAAAAATGATTTGGTCTTAGAACTATGTAAAGCTATAGGTGCAGATATATATCTTTCCGGAAACGGAGCGAAAAAATATATGGAGCTTACTCCTTTTAGGGAAGTAGGAATAGCTGTCCAGTTTCAGACCTATACTGCGCCGGCTTATTCCCAGAGGTATTCACCAGAGTCCATTACGGGCCTTAGCATTTTGGACGTTCTCCTTAATATAGGGATTGAGAAAACAAAAAAGCTATTTTGGGAAAATTTACAGAATGAAGAGGTTAGCTTATGAAATATGCGTTGATTGGATGTGGGCGTATTGCCCCAAATCATATTGCGGCCGCTATAGCCAATAAGCTTTTAATAGCTGCAGTATGTGATATAGTGCCGGAGAACATGGAAAAGGTTTTAGAGCCTTTGACAGAGAAAGAAAAAGTTAATGTTTGCCGGTATACCGATTATAAGGAATTGCTTAAAAAAGAAAAGCCCACCCTTGTGGCCATTGCAACCGAAAGCGGTAAGCATGCAAAAATTGCATTGGACTGCATTGAAGAAGGCTGCAATGTTATTATAGAAAAGCCAATAGCACTTTCAATAGAAGATGCTGATGCGATTATAAAAAAAGCAAAGGAAAAAGGGGTAATGGTGTGCGCAAACCACCAGAACCGCTTCAATAAGTCCGTACAGAAAATACGCTCGGCTATAGAAGAAGGGCGCTTTGGTAAATTGCTGTACGGCACAGCTCATATAAGATGGAACAGGGGAGAAAATTATTATTCTCAAGCGCCCTGGAGAGGTACCTGGGAGCAGGATGGCGGCGCCCTTATGAATCAATGCATACATAATATTGATCTCTTAAGATGGATGATGGGCAGCGACATTACGGAGGTTTTTGCCTACACAGATAACCTTAAGCATGACTATATAGAGGCCGAGGACTTAGGAATGGCTTTGGTGAAATTTTCAAACGGCTCTTATGGCATAATTGAAGGGACCACAGATATATATCCTAAAAATCTGGAAGAGACCCTTTATATTTTTGGAGATAAAGGCACAATAAAAGCTGGCGGTAAGTCCGTTAACGTTATTGAGGAGTGGAGTTTTGCAGACGGAATTGATGACCCTGAGTATGTAAAATCCAACTTTCATGAAAATCCCCCTAACGTTTATGGGTACGGACATACTCCGCTTTATGCCGACGTAATTGAATCAATAAGCTCTGAAAGAGAACCTTATATAACGGGTGAAGACGGGAAAAGAGCCCTTGAACTTGTGCTTGCAATATATAAATCCGCAGCAACCGGAAAGCCGGTAAAGATGCCTCTTAAAAAATGCTCAACACTTGACTTTAAAGGCAGGTTTGATAGATAATGGATAAAGATTATTTTGTTCATGAGAGCAGCTATATTGATGAGGGTGTTAGGATTGGAGCCGGTACGAAAATATGGTTTTTTTGCCATGTGCAAAAGGGAGCTGTATTAGGAGAAAAGTGCTCACTTGGTCAGAACGTTAACATCGGAAACAATGTTAAAATTGGTACCGGCTGTAAGATTCAGAATAATGTTTCGCTGTATGAGGGCGTAGAGCTATTGGATTATGTGTTCTGCGGGCCCTCATGTGTGTTTACTAATGACCTTACACCGAGAGCAAAATATCCAAAGGGAAGCGCCGGATATAAAAAGACTCTTGTAAAAACCGGTGCATCTATTGGCGCAAATGCCACGATAGTATGCGGAAACACTATAGGAAGCTGGGCACTGATTGGAGCGGGAGCGGTAGTTGCCGGGGACGTTTTAGATCATGCACTTATGCTTGGAGTTCCTGCCAGGAGGGCAGGCTGGGCTTGTGAATGCGGAAATCTTTTAAAGGAAGGACTCAAATGTGCTCATTGCGGCAGGGAATATAAAGAAGAAAGCACAGGACTAATTGAGGTGAAGTAAATGGAATTTATAGATTTAAAAGCTCAATACAAAAGCATAGAAAATGAAATAAAGTCAAATATAAACACGGTTTTAGAGCATGGAAAATATATAATGGGGCCGGAAGTGGCTCTTCTTGAACAGGAACTGTCAGAATATGCAGGAGCCAAATACTGCGTCACCTGTGCAAACGGAACCGATGCCCTGCAGATGGCACTTATGGCATGGAATATTGGCTTTGGAGATGCTGTATTTGTGCCTTCTTTTACATTTATGTCTACTGCTGAAGTAGTTAATCTTCAAGGAGCTACTCCCATATTTGTAGATATTAGTTTGGACACCTTCAATATGTGCCCTGACAGTTTAGAGAATGCTATAAAGAAAGTTATTGCCGAGGGGAAATTAAAGCCTAAGGCTGTAATTCCTGTTGATTTATTTGGACAGTGTGCAGAGTTTGATAAAATAATTCCTTTGGCAAGAAAATATAAATTACTTATTTTAGAGGATGGAGCGCAAGGCTTTGGAGGAACTATTAACGGCAAAAAGGCGTGCACCTTTGGCGACATATCCACTACATCTTTTTTCCCTGCCAAGCCTCTTGGCTGTTACGGTGACGGAGGAGCCATTTTTACAGATAATGAAAACTGGTATGAAACATTAAAATCTATACGTGTACATGGAAAAGGAACAATGAAATATGATAACGTCAGAGTGGGTTTAAACTCCCGCCTTGATACTATGCAAGCTGCAATAGTGTTAGCCAAGCTTCATGCTTTCATAGAGCATGAACTTGACAATCGCCATAAATATGCGGATATGTACACATCAATTTTGAAAGACAGAGTAAAAACGCCCGCTTGTCCGAAAGGTTTTACTTCAAGCTGGGCTCAGTACACTCTTTTATTTGACAGCAGTGAAATAAGAGATAAAGTTAGGGATAGATTAAAAGAAAAAGGTATACCTTCAATGGTCTATTATCCGACTCCTTTGCACAGGCAAACAGTATATAAGCCTTTGGGATATGAAGAAGGAAGCTTGCCGGCAAGCGAAAAAGCAGCTAAAGGAGTTTTAAGTCTGCCCATGCATCCTTACCTTTCAAAGGAGGCAGTAAGCTTTGTTGCTGAAAATGTGATAAAGGCTTTTGAGGAGCAATAAAATGGGGGAAAAGAAAAAAATACTTTTTGTTAATTCATCCTTTACTTATGGAGGAATTCAGACAGCTTTAAAGAACCTTTTAAACAGTTTGGATTATGAAAAGTATGATGTTGATGTGCTTGTTTTTTCGGATTCTGGAATTGATAGGGCAGATCTCTCGGATAATGTAAGAGTATTATATGGGGAAAAGCTTGTTAAGACTCTTGAAAGATCCGTAGGGGATCTTTTGAGAGAAAAAAAATATATGCAAGCGGCCTTTGCCCTTGCAGCAAGAGCCTGGACAAAAGCTTTCGGGAATACTATACCTGTAAATTTGGCTTTGCTGTCGCAGAAAAAGCTTAAAGGGTATGATTGTGCCATAGCATACAGGCATGAAAGAAACGCTAAGCGTTATACCGGAGGTTACTGTAGGTTTATTATACACAGAGTGCAGGCAAAGAAAAAAATCGGTTGGATTCACGGAGACTATAGTACGCTCGGGTTTACATCAAAACATTTTGAGAAAATATATAATAAGTTAGATTATGTAGTAGCTGTATCAAACGGATGTGCAGAAAGCTTTAAAAAAGCTTTACCTAATGTAAACACCCCTGTAACCTACATTTATAACTGTAATAATTATGATAAAATAAAGGAAATGGCAGATCAGAATCCGGTAATTTACGATGAAAATCAAATTAATGTTGTGACAGTGGCAAGACTGTCACAGGAAAAAGGCTTGGAAAGAGCTATTTATGCAATAGATGCCTGCGTAAAAGAAGGGATAAACGTTCATTATCACCTTATTGGAGGAGGAACCCTTAACCAAAAGCTTCTTTCTACTGTAAATGAGTGCGGATTATCTGACCATGTAACCTTATATGGACCACAAGAAAACCCATATAGATATTTAAAGAATGCAGATTTATTTTTGCTGACTTCTTTTCATGAAGCCGCCCCTATGGTATTTAATGAGGCAAAAGCCCTTGGAGTACCAATACTGTCCACAGAAACTATCTCTGCCTATGAAATGATATTAAAATGTAATGCAGGGTGGGTTTGTGAAAATTCTGAAAGCGGTATAAAGGAAGCAATTATAAAAACACTTCAGAATAAAAATGAAATTAATGAAAAAAAGGAGAAGTTAAGAGAGCAGCATTTTGGAAATGAGGAATCAATCCAAATGTTTGATGAAGTGCTTAACAAATAAAGGCTATGGAAAACCTGTCCACAGAGTTTAATGATAGCGTTTCAGTAGGCAGAGAAAAAACGCAGAAGAAGATTCTTTTTATATCAATAGTAATTGCGTTATCACTTCTTGGCACGCAATTAACCGGTTCTAAACCTTTAATTGCAATTCCTCTTATTGCTTTTTACGCACTGGTAACCTTCGCGCCCTTATATTCTTTGCTTCCTGTTTTTTTGTTTTTCCTGCCTTGGGCCAGTCTTCTAAAATTACAGCCGGAAAAACAAACGGCTTTCAGCTTGGCTATAATTATATTTTTTGTACGGCTTTTTCTTCCTACGAAAGAGAATAAAATAACAGGTGGAGGAACCATAGACATCAAAGCTTTAATGTATATGGAGATACTTACTGTTTTGTGTATTTTTGCAAAAATGTTATGGGGATATCCTATTAAAGCAAACTTTGTCAGGATATTAATGCTCATGTTTGTTGTGCCGGCATACTTAAAAAAATACAGCACCAGGATCTCTTTTAAATGGTGCACTGTTTTTATTGCTTGCGGAACTATGCTTGCAAGCTACCTTGCTATTGCTTTTGCTGACTATCCGAATATTAGCCGTTATATAAGTATAGATGAAATTGTATCTAATGAAGTAACGAGGTATGCAGGATTTAGTGGAGACCCCAATACTTACTCGATGCTTTCTCTTGCTGCAATAAGCTGTATTTTGATTATGCTTGTAACCTCAAAAGGGGGAAAATACCAGATCCTAGGCTATAGCTGTGTTTTGCTGCTGATTTATCAAGGATTGGTATCAATCTCAAAAATGTTTGTATTGCTTTTGGCAATACTGATCTTTTTGTGGCTTTGGACGCTACCTAAAGTTAAAGGTAAGGCATATATTCAATTATTTGCTGTAGTGTTTATAACTGCCGGAATATTGATTGCTTTTTCTACTGATTGGTTTGACGGAATATATTCAATGTATCTTGCCAGAATGAAAGATACGGAAAATTTAAATGACCTTACCACCGGCCGGGCATGGCTTCAAAAATCTTACTTGTCATTTTTCTATAAACATCCGTTAAAGCTAATAATAGGACAAGGCATATCTGCACAATATGATGTGGGTTTGGGACACAGCAGAGCTTCTCATAACACTTTGATTCAGCTGGTCTATGAGTATGGACTTTTTGGTGTTGGAGTTTTTATTTTCTGGTTTAAGTATTCGGCAGGAAATATTTTAGAGAAGAGAGAAATACCTCTTAAAGGAATGAGATTTGCTCTTGTTTTAATTATGGTAGTGGGCTGCTTTGGAGCATGGCCGGCACTGGATCTTATGTTTAAAGACGCCTTTTTCTATTATATCACTTTGTTTTTTGTAGCTTTGAAATATATATGTGATTATGAAGAAGAAAAGCCTAAAAGGTTTGTGCAAAAGTATTTTGAAGGTGGGGGAATGATAAATGAAGGTTAAAAAGATAATAGGTATTATTATGTATAGATCCTTTGCGAAATATCTTCCTCGTTCAAATGGCAGAATTAATTTGGGAAGCAAACAGCTAAGAAGATTCTGCGGTAAGCTTATGTTGGATGAGTGCGGCAGAAATGTAAACATAGAAAGGAAGGCAAACTTTTCCAGCAGGGTTAAAATAGGTAACGATTCCGGAATAGGTATAAACTCAAGTATTGCAGGTTATGTAACAATTGGCAATGACGTTATGATGGGCCCGGAATGCATTATTTATACCAGAAATCACGAGTTTAAACGTACAGATATTCCAATGCATGAGCAAGGATTTTCAGAGGTAAAGCCTGTAGTAATCGGCAATGATGTTTGGATAGGCGGGAGGGTTATCATCCTTCCGGGGGTACATATTGGAAACGGCTGCATTATAGGAGCGGGTGCTGTTGTCACTAAAGATGTTCCCGATTATGCGATTGTAGGAGGAAATCCTGCAAAGGTTATAAAATATAGGACTGATGAACAAAACAAGGAAGAATAATTTCTTTTTAAAGCTGTACTTTAACTGTATTGCAGTTGTCTTTATGAGGCAGCACAATTGTATGGCAAGCGAGTATTTTGAAAAGTTCTCATCTGCTGTGCTAAACATTGCTTCCTGAAAGGTCGGAAAACATGTCGAGAATTGAAAACTCAGCTAGAAATCTGTCAGCAAGTGCTGTCAGGGGGATACTTGTAATAATACTGAACTTTATTACCAGAACAGTATTTATTAATGTCCTGGGAAAACGATACCTTGGAATCAGCGATTTGTTTACAAATGTTATTTCAGTATTATCCTTGGCGGAGCTTGGTATAGGATCTGCAATAGTGTTTAATTTGTATAAGCCTATAGCAGAGAAGGATATTCCGCAAATCAGGCTTCTGGTTAAGTTTTATAGAACCTGCTATCAATTTATAGGATACTTTATTTTAGCAGTAGGTTTATGCCTTATGCCGTTTTTAAAGTACATAATTAAAGATGATGTGAGTTTTATTAATGCAAATTTGATATTTTCCCTTTATCTTATAAGAACGGTATTTTCATATTTATTTTTTGCGTATAAAACTTCACTGCTGACAGCAAGCCAACAAGAATACAAGCTCACAATAATAAGCACTGTTTTTGCAGTTATTTCAAATTTAGCGCAGATTGCAGTATTAGTGCTTTTTAAAAACTTTACGTTATATGTCTTTATTGTTATATTAATTACAATACTTCAAAATTTTGTCGGGGCAAGACAAACCGATAAGGAATATCCTTTTATTAAAGAAAAAGTTGATGATAAGCTTACTAAGGAAGAACGGAAAGAAATATTTAAAAATTGTTATGCTTTAGTAATTTATAATATAAACGAAGTTGTAGTAAATGCTACAGACAATATTGTTCTTTCGACCTTTATAGGCCTTGAAATTGTCGGTATGTACTCAAACTATGTTATACTCTATGGTGCTATTAAGGATATACTTCAAAAGTTATATAATGCAATGATTCCAAGCATTGGAAACCTTCATGCAGAAGGAGATGTTGAGCACGAACATAAGCTTTTTAATTCTCTTAACTTTATGACTTCTTTTTTGTTTGGAATAGGAGCCGTTGGATTTGCCGTAGTAGGAAACGAGCTTATTCATATATGGATAGGCGATAAATATATTATTGATCAATCTTTTGCAGTAATAATGGCTGTAAATTTATACATAACCGGAATGGACAAAATACTGTCAGTTTTCCGAAATGCAATGGGACTTTTTCAGCAGGCGAAATACCGTCCTCTTGCAGGAATAATTATCAATTTGGTATTTTCAATCATAGCAGTTCGTTATATGGGCGTTCATGGAGTTGTGCTTGGTACAATTGTTGCAAATGTAACTACATTCATGTGGTATGATCCTTATATTATTTATAGGGAAGTATTTAAGAGATCAGCTTGGGAGTATTATAAAAAGAACATACAATACGGCTTGCTGGTTATAGCTTGCGGAGTGCTTTCATATTATATCTGTAATTTGATAGGCGGAATAAATCTGGGCTACTTATTATTGCATTCAATAATATGTGTAATTATTACCGGAGGCGCTTTTTACGCCATATATGGCAGGACAGAGGACTTTAAATATATTATAAATATGGCAAAACATGTTTTAAAAAAAATATTTAAAAAATTTAGAAGAAAACAGCCAGAAGTTTAAAGGAGAGAGGGGCGTAATCTTGGATAAGAGCTTTTCCGATATGCTTTATTTGTTTGGATGCGGGGCCTCGGGCAAAGAAGAACAGATTCAAGGGCCACTTAATATAAAAGAGATATACTGCCTTTCTTTGCAGCAAGGCATATGGCCTATTGTATATGTGGCAATAAAACCTTATTTAGAAAAAGCAGATATAAATAAGCAGGATTATATAAATTTACAAAAGCGTTTTGATGGGATCATTGCAAAAAACGTCCGCAAAACAGCCTTTACTGAAGAAATAATATTTAAAATGGAAGAACAGGGAATTAAGTGCTGCCTTTTAAAAGGTACGGCAGTAGCTGATTTTTATAAATACCCGGAGACGAGAATATCCGGAGATACAGATATATTTATTAAAAAAGAAAACGAAAAAAAGGCAGTTTTATTACTCCAAGAATGTGGTTATACCGTATTTTCAAGGACAAAAAATCTTCACTGTTTTGAGGCGGAGCACCCAATAGGAGGGAAGCTTGAAGTTCACGTTGTTTTAAACCCCAAGGATATTGATGATATCTTTTTTAATAAAAAGGTAAGCTATACTGAAGACTTTATAATAATGGAAAATGAGATTTCAACACTTGGCGTTAATGACGGACTGCTGTATTTAACTGCCCACTTCATAAAGCACTTTGTTAAAGCCGGTGCCGGAGTCCGCCAAATTATGGATCTTCTTTTGTATATGAAACATTATCAAGAAAAGATTGATTGGGATAGTTATAATAAACTTATGGAGGAACTAAATTATAAAAAGTTAATAAACCTCCTTATGGCAATTGGAGTGAAATACTGGGACATGGAATTTGAAGGAATCATTGGGGATGAGCCTTTGATTGATGACCTTTTGAATGATATTAAAGCCGGGGGGATTTTTGGGGGAAGGGAAGAGGGGAGACATAAAGTTTACATAGAAATTTCTAAGCAAAAATCAAAACTTACAGAAGAACAATTTAGCAAATATAGAAGAAAGCATATGGGAATTACTTTATGTGAAAAATTTATTCCTTCAAAAGATAGAATGGAGAAGCGTTATAATTTTGTAAAAAAGCATGGCATCCTTTTACCGGTTGCCCATATAATGCGCTGGGCTAGTTTAATAGCAAAAATTATTACACGGAAGAAATCCATAAAAGAATATTTTTCGGAGGAGGAGAATTCGAAATTCAGTCCTGCTTTGGAAACTCGTATGAAGCTTATAGAAAATCTGGGGATTATCGGCCATCAATAAATTTTACTAAAAACAACAAATAAGCAAAGAAACCGTGCTTTAATGATTAAAAAATTAAGGAACCTGCTTATGATGTGATGTATAATAGGTTCAACAGATAATAAGGAGGACTATATATGAAACATTATGGCAATAGAGTAGAGGATCTGAAAATTGCATATATAGGGGGAGGATCAAGAGGCTGGGCATGGGGTCTTATGAGTGATCTTGCTTCTTGTGAAACCTTAAGTGGCGGGGTATATCTTTACGATATTGATTTTCAGGCAGCGAAGAACAATGAAATAATAGGAAATAAATTCAATGGTGCAGAAGGGGCAAACACCACTTGGAGCTATAAGGCTGTAAACACGATAGACGAGGCTCTTTCCAGTGCGGACTTTGTTATTATTTCTATTCTTCCCGGTACCTTTGATGAAATGGAATCAGACGTACATACACCTGAAAAATATGGAATATATCAGCCGGTCGGAGATACAACAGGCCCTGGCGGTGTAATCAGAGCTCTTCGTACAATCCCTATGTATGAAGTAATCGCAAAAGCAATTGAAAAGAACTGTCCCGACGCCTGGGTAATTAATTATACAAATCCCATGGCTGCGTGTGTTAATACTTTGTATCAGGTATTTCCTAAAATTAAAGCCTTTGGCTGCTGCCACGAAGTATTTGGGACTCAATCTTTGCTTATAAAAGCCTTAAAGGATATTAGGGGTATTGAGGATGCAGAAAGAAAAGATATAATTATAAATGTAGTAGGTGTAAATCACTTTACCTGGCTTACAGAAGCTCATTTCAGAAATATGGACTTATTCCCGTTATATCGTGAATTTTGTGAAAAGCATAAGGAAACGGGCTTTGGTGAAAAGTCTGATACAAATTGGATAAATAAACAATTCCAAACAACAGATAAGGTTAAAATGGATTTATTTTTAAGATATGGCTATATGGCAGCAGCAGGCGACAGGCATTTAGCGGAATTCTGCGAAGGCAGCTGGTATGCAAAGGATCCTGAAACCGTTGAAAAGTGGTGCTTTGGGCTTACTTCTGTTAAGTGGAGAAAACAGGATCTTGAAGGCAGACTTGCACGCAGTGCAAGAATAATTTCCGGAGAAGAAGCTTGTACTATAAGAAAAACAGGAGAAGAAGGAGTGCATCAGATGAAAGCCCTCCTTGGACTGGAATCTTTAGTAACTAACGTCAATACACCTAACAGAGGTCAGATTCCGAATCTTCCTTTAGGAGTTGTAGTTGAAACAAACGCAGCTTTTAGAACGGATTCAGTTAGACCGTTATACGCAGGAGAGCTTCCAAAAGAAATTTATCCTTTAATTGCAAGAAATGCGGGAGCACAGCAGCTTATTGTTGAGGCAGCATTAACGAGAAACCTTGATTTGGCTTTTGATGCTTTTGTTCATGACCCATTGGTAACAATTTCTCATGGTGATGCCAAGGCATTATTTGATGAAATGATAGAAAATACTAAGAGATATTTAACGATGTATTATTAATTGCATTAGCAGTCAAAAAGGAATAGAAAAAAGTGAATTCACCTCCCATGACAGATATTCTGCCATAGGAGGTGCTTTTCGTTTAATGTCCGGTTTTAGTGGTATGCCCAAAATTAGAGGAATAGCTATAGGACGGATACTTATTAATTATTACAAATATATTTTTTTTCAAAAGCTATTGACAATTAATCCCTTGTACTGTATTATCTATAGTAGTACAGATAGTACACTTGAAAGAGGCGAGTAATATGGGCTACGATAAGATTATCGGCACGCTTCCGGATCCGTTTATGCGAAAAGACGGAACGAGAGTAAAGGACCTGTCTGAATGGAAAAGCCAAAGAGAAGTATTACTAAAACAAGTAATTGATTTAGAATACGATGGAATGCCTCCAAAACCAGAATTTGTCAAGGTTGTCCCATTAAGCCTGGAAGTCAGAGGCTTTACAGACTGGTATAAAATATATGCCGGAACCAAGGATAAACAGATTAGCTTTCTGCTTGAACTTAATGTTCCCAGAAGTAATGCCGAAAAATTTCCGGTAGTTTTAACCGGAGATATGTGTTATCATAATTGCGAAGAAGAGGTAATTAATGAAGGGAATAGAAGAGGCTACATAGTTGCACGGTTTAACCGTCTTGAAATTGCACCTGATATGTTTTTAGACCCGGAAGTTATGAATGACCGTAACGAAGGCATTTACTTATTATATCCCGAGGGCAATTTTAGCGCTATATCTGCTTGGGCATGGGGCTATCAAGTTGTTATGGATGCATTTAAGCAAATTTCTTATGTTGATGAAACTGAAGTTGGAATTACAGGACATTCAAGAGGCGGGAAGACCGTTCTTTTAGCAGCGGCAACAGATGAAAGAATTAAATACGTTTGCCCAAACAACAGCGGTACTCACGGATGTGCCTGTTACAGGTATCAAACATATGATTATGGTCCAAATAACACCAGGAGTGAGCATATAGAAGATATGTTCAGAGCATTTCCTTACTGGATGGGAAAGGGTCTGAAAAAGTACATAGATAAAGAAGAAGAGCTTCCTCATGATATGCATTTTTTAGGGGCGTTAATAGCTCCCAGATATTATTTACAGTGTGAGGGGATGCAAGACTATTGGATTAATCCAAAGGGAAGCTGGCAGACCTTTATGGCTGTAAAGGATATATATAGGCATTTAGGCTGTGAGGACAATGCAGCTGCATGGTTTAGACCAGGA
This sequence comes from Bacillota bacterium, assembly GCA_030705805.1. Classification (GTDB taxonomy): domain Bacteria; phylum Bacillota; class Clostridia; order CAKSNL01; family HGM11501; genus JAUZPY01. The sequence continues at coordinate 31,221 of JAUZPY010000002.1, forward strand.
TTCCATAGACATAATCTTCCTGACTTTTCGATGTTTATGGATTTTATGGACTCAAAAAGGAATAACAAGCCCTTGCCTGAACACTTAGCTATAAATCCTTATCCTGATATGGAGAAGGCATATAGCTGGAGGTGAGCAAAGTATAATATAACAATAAAGAACGTATATTTAGAGGAAGGTACTTCCTCCGTATAAAATAGGCGGAGGTTTGATAAAGGAAAAAAATTTAAAGCTTATAAATATCAGCACAGAAAAAATTTAATAAACACCTATTGATCTTTTTGCTTATAAATGAAAGGAGAAAAATTATGAAAAAAATATTAGCTATGATACTTGTTATTTCTATGATAGGAACCTTTTCCTGCTTTTCTTTTGCAGAGCAAAACACAGAAAAGCTGCAATCAGTTCTGGCTTTAGTTAAAGGTAGGATTGGAAGCACCGATGAATATACTCAATTTGAGAGCTCATACAACTCTTATGACGGAATTGAAAGCTATAGTTTTAATTGGAGCAACAATGCTGATGGCGCATATAGTAATCTGAATGTTTCTGCAAATGGAGAGGGCATAATCACAAATTATTCCCGCTACAGCTCTAACGATTATCAGACAAATAGAAAGCCAAGCGTTAATAAAATGACTGCTGACGAAGCACTTAAAAAGACTCATGAACTTATAAATAAGCTGAATCCCGACCTTAAGGATAAAGTAAAACTTGAAAATAGTGTGGATTCAGAAAGCCTTTATAACGACGGGTTTAATTTTCAAATCCAAAGATATGAAAATGGCATACCTGTAAGTAATGACAGAGGCTTCGTATCAGTAAGCAATGATGCAACAAAAATAATGGATTATTCTATTCAATATACTGAAGGCCTTAAGTTTGATAAAACCGAAGGCGTTATCAGTAAAGATGCTGCAAAAAAAGCTTTTGATGCAAAAATAGGAATAAAAGCATCTTGGTATACGGAATATAAAGATAAAACCAGAACAGTTTACCCTGCATATATGCCGAATGAAACCAATCGGGTATATATTAATGCATTAACAGGCGAAAAAGTTGAGATGCCTGACACTATTCATCCTTATTATGCCAAAGGTGACAGAATGACTAAAGAAGCAGCTTCTATGGATTCCGGTGGCTTTACAGGTGCAGAATTGTCAGAAATAGATAATGTATCCGGGTTACTTTCTAAGGATGAAATAATAAAATTATTAAAAGAGAATAAAACCTTAGAGTATCCGAAAGATTTGGAATTAAACTCTTTTAGAACTTATAAAGACTATTATGCAAAAGATTTATATTATACCGCGTTAAGCTTTGCAAATGATCCGAAGGATGGAAAAGATGATTATAAATATACTGAATATGAAGTTAACAGTAAAACAGGTGAAATAATTCGTTATTATACAAGTTATAACGAAAGAGACATTGAAAAATTCAATGCAGAAAAAGCAAAGAAAAGCGCTGATAAGGCATTGACCGAGCTCGCAAAGGATAAGGCCAAAGAATTTAGCGAAGGTGTAAACCAATACGGTAACAATTTTGTATACACAAGAAATGTTCAAAACCTTCCATACCCAGATAATTGCATAACAATAGGTATTTCAAATGAAGGAAAAGTTATTGGTTATAACGTTGATTACTCGGATATTACCTTCCCTTCTGTAGAAAAAATAATATCTAAGGAAGAAGCCTCAAAAAAGCTTTTTGAGCAGGTTGACTATAATCTTATGTACATACCTACCAAGAGTGATGAAAAATTGAAACGTAATGATAAAGCTATAATTGTATATGCCTTTGATGAAGATAAAACTTCAAAAATTGATGCATTTACCGGTAAGCTTTTAGGTTATGACAGTCAGGAATATAAGGAAGAAGTTAAAGAATATACCGATATTGAGGGACATTATGCCGCGGAGCAAATCAAAACCTTGTTCCGCTTTGGAATTAAATTTGACGGAGATAAATTTAAGCCTGACGAAGTCATTACTCAGCAGGAATATTTATCACTGCTTATAGCAGCATTTATGCCCGGAGAGATGGTTACTATAAAAAGGGCAGATAAGCCGGATGATTTATATACAAAAGCAAAGAATTACGGGCTTATCAAGGATGGAGAAATAGCTCCCGACAGTTCGGTTACAAGAGCAGATGCCGCAAAGTTTATGATTCGTGCTATGGGTATTGAAGAATATGCCCAGCTTTCAAATATTTATGTATGTCCTTTTAAAGATGTAACTAAACTTATAGGACAGATTAGTATTTTAGGAGCGATGGGTATATTTAAAGGCGACAGTGAAGGCAATTTTAATCCCGACAAAAATCTTACAAGAGCAGATTCTGCAATAGTAATTTATAATTTCTTATCACGCTAAAAAAAGTAGTGGGGGGAAGCACTTATAAGTGCTTCCCCCACTATTGACAAATGATAAAGTTTTGTTATATAATTACATATAATAGTATTATTATCAGAATTTTTCAAAGGAGTGATATGGATGAAGAAAGTCATGTCTTTAATACTTGCAACTATGCTGGGGTTCGGGACGGTAACAGCTCAGGCAGCAATTGAATTTAAAGAAGGAGATATTATCAACTTTTTTAAAAACAGTTCATCTGTTCCGGCAGAAGTAAATAAAACAGTTCCTACTGACATAGAAGTTAAGAATGTTGACGATACAGCTTATGAGGACGGTCCTATTACAGTAAGGAAGAGAAATTCTGAAGATTTTCCGGTTTTTGACTTCAGAGCAACCATGTATATGGACACTGTTAAGAGTACCTTTAGAGGTTATATGCTTTTAGGAAAAAGCATGATTGACAGTGAGATTCAAAAGGCTGTAGACGAAGAAGTTGATAAAAATGTTCAAGCGGCTATTGATACATATAAAGCGAATAGCGGAGGAACCGAGCCTGATGCTGCAACAGTAGAGGGCTGGAGAACCGAGGCAAAAGCAGCAGCAGAGAAATATGTTGCTGACAACAATATAAAAGAGTCTCTTTATGCAGAACTTGATAACGTGCCTGTTTATGGGCAGTTTAAAGTAAAAGTAAAGTACCCCCTTGGCATAGAGATACCCGCAGATATGATAAACGGAACTAATCTTTATGGATTTAATACTGAATATGCAAACCTTATATTTAGTGAGAGTGCACCGAGAGAGCATAATGTATATTCTGATTATCAGGAATTAGTAGTTACTGTTGATATTGTTGGTACCGAAGGGGATGGAAGACCGGGTTATATTAAGGCTAAAGCGCTTGAAGATAATATTGATAATTACCTTCACGATTTAACACTTACGTGCCTTAACGTTGAAACAGGTGAGTATGAACAGTACACCTTAAAGGGCGAGGTAAGCGGTTATACAATAATCGGCGGAACCAAAGTGGCAGGTTCTGGAGAAATCGGCGGCATTAATGATCGCATTTCTTTAGTTAATTATAGTGCAGTTCAATATAAGGACAGTGACCCTTACAAAGACAGTGAAACAAATAATCTTGCGGCTACAGTAAAGATTACCCCCAAAACATCCGGCGGAAGCAGCAGCAGTTCAAATGTCACTGTTAATTTCGATACCGGTACCGGCTCAGATACCGTAATTCCGACAATTACAAAGGATGGTAAGGTTGTTGTTAATATTGATGCAATTGTAGTCAAAGACAGACCGGGATATATCTTTGACGGCTGGTATTTGGATAAGAGCTTTACAAAGAAAGCAGTTGGCGAAATAGAGCTTACTAAGAGCACCACTCTTTATGCAAAATGGGTAAATACGGTCGTACCGGAGGCTCTTGACGCAAGTAATCCTCATAAAGCATATGTTATCGGTTATCCCGATGGAGATATTAAGCCTGAGAATAATATAACCAGAGAAGAGATTGCAACAATATTCTATCGTTTACTTAAGAAAGATGTCAGAGACAAATTACTTACAGACAAAAATGACTTTACAGATGTTGAAACCGACAGATGGTCTAACAAAGCTATCTCATCCATGGCTAAGGGTGGCTACATTCAGGGTTATGAAGACGGAACCTTTGGACCTGAAAGACCTATTACAAGAGCAGAGTTTGTTACTATTGTGGCAAGGTTTAACAGCGGTATCGGTTTAACTGCTGATAAGTCTAATTTCTCTGATACAAAAGGACACTGGGCAGATAAATATATTGCAATAGCTACTGCTAATAACTGGGTACTTGGCTATGAGGACAACACCTTTAAACCTGACCAGTACATTACAAGAGCAGAAGCAATGACAATTATTAATAAGATGCTTGTTCGTTACGTTAATGAAGAAGGACTTTCTAAGAATGCTAAGCAGTGGTCTGATAATAAAGAAAATGCTTGGTACTACTATCAGGTACTTGAGGCAACTAACTCACATGGCTACGAGCGTGCAGAGACCCAGTACAATGAAAAATGGACTTCCATAAATGATAATGATATATTAAAAGATAAGTCAAAGTACGAAGATCCGAATAAATAAAATGAATCGGATACAATTAGTGAAATAGCAAAAAAGATAGGAGACACATTTTTGTGTCTCCTATCTTTTTTATGTTAAGGATGAAGAATTATTTTTAATTAAATGGTTCCAAGGTTCTTTCAAGAATTCCGTGTATATACGCAATTAAAGTTCCGTAATTTGTAATGGGAATGTTTTTTTCTATGGCGGTTTTTAAACGGAAAGAAACTTCCTTCTCATTAAGCATACACGCACCGCAATGTACAATTAAACTGTATTTTGAAAGGTCTAAAGGGAAATCTCCTCCTGATGAAAACTCAAAATTAAGTTTTTTATGTGTGTAGCTTGTTATCCATTTTGGAAGCTTTACTGTACCTATGTCTTCACACTGTCTATGGTGAGTGCAGCCTTCAGAAATTAATATGGTGTCTTCGTCTTTTAAATTGCTAATACTTTTTGCGCCTTCCGCCATAACTTTTAAATTACCCTTATAACGTGAAAATAATATTGAAAAAGAAGTAAGAGGAATATCCGAGGGTACAATTTCCGACACCTTTTTAAAAGCTTGACTGTCAGTAATCACCATGCGAGGCTTTTTGGACAACCCCTCAAGAGCAGATGAAAGCTCTGTTTCTTTAGTAACAAGAGCTAATGCGCCTGCTTCGAGTATATCACGGATAGTTTGCTGTTGGGGAAGTATTAACCTCCCTTTTGGAGCAGAGGAATCTATAGGCACTACCAAAACTACAATATCTTGAGGTTTTAACAAGTCTTTAATAAGTCTTTTGCTATCGTCCGGGTTTATAAGCGACCCTATCAATTCTTTAAGGTAAGTGATATTTTTGCCTGTTTTGGAGCTGACACAAATATCATGTTCATATTCTAAGTTGGCGCTATTTGATGTGGTATCAAGTTTATTTCTAACCACTATAAAAGGTATTCTTTTTAGTTTTATTATATCAATTAAGCTCTTTTCAAAACTGCCTATTCCTTGGTTTATATCTACACAAATAATAGCGATATCCGTTTTATTTAGAACCTGATATGCTTTTTCTGTTCTCATTTTCCCTAAAAAAGTATCGTCATCAAGCCCTGCGGTATCTATAAACATTACAGGACCTAACGGAAGTATTTCCATTGCTTTATAAATAGGATCTGTAGTTGTGCCTGAAACCTCAGACACAATAGCAAGGTTTTGCCCTGTAATAGCATTTAATAAGCTTGATTTACCCGAATTTGTTCTTCCAAAAATTCCGATATGAGTTCTTTCGGATGACGGAGTATTATTAAGTCCCATGTTGTTCCCCCTAAAATCTAAAATCTCTGGAGCCGTTTTCTATCAGAGACAGTCTTTCTTTAGCTATAGCTCTAACCTTCTCGCTTGGAATATTTTGGAGTTCTTTAGCAATTAGACCTTCTCCTATCCGCTTTGTCTCCGGGGAAGCATAGTCCATAAGAAATTCTTTTAAAGTCATAAGGGCGTTAGGATGACAGCAATTTAGTATTTGTTTATTTTTTAAAAGGGTCATAAAGCGGTCTCCGGTTCTCCCTTCTCTGTAACAAGCGGTACAGAAGGAAGGAATATAGCCTAATTCCATAAGCCACTTTATTACTTCATCAAGAGTTCTTTGATCAGAAACATCAAACTGCACAGTATCTGTTGGACGAATTTCCTCGGCATACCCTCCGACAGATGTACGGGAAGCACCACTGACTTGAGAAACGCCCAGTCTGATAACTTTTTCTCTGACTGCCTGACTTTCTCTGGTTGAAATGATCATGCCCGTATAGGGAACAGATATCCTGATTAAAGCACATAGCTTAGCGAAAATTTCATCGCTGATACTATTGTCAAAAGCACTTGGATCTATGTCTTCAGCATGCTTTATTCTGGGTACGCTAATTGTATGCGGACCTACTCCGTGTACTGCCTCAAGATGCTCTGCATGCATTAACAGAGCGGCAAATTCATATTTATATAATTCTAATCCAAATAAAACTCCTAAGCCTACATCGTCAATTCCGCCTTCCATAGCCCTATCCATAGCTTCGGTATGATATGCGTAATTATGCTTTGGGCCAACCGGATGCAACGTTTCATAGCTTTCCTTGTGATATGTTTCCTGAAAAAGTATGTAAGTTCCAATGCCTGCTTCTTTAAGCTTTCTGTAATTTTCCACAGTTGTTGCAGCAATATTTACGTTTACTCTCCGTATCGAACCGTTCTTATGCTTTATAGAGTAAATAGTTTTTATGCAGTCAAGGATATATTCGATTGGGTTATTTACAGGATCTTCCCCTGCCTCAATGGCTAAACGCTTGTGCCCTATATCCTGGAGAGCAATTACTTCTTTCTTTACTTCCTCCTGGGTGAGTTTTTTTCTTACAATGTGCGTGTTTTGATGATGGTACGGACAATAAACGCAGCCGTTTACACAATAATTTGAAAGGTATAAGGGAGCAAATAAGACAATTCTGTTGCCATAAAAGTCCTTTTTTATTTGCTCAGCAAGATCATAGATTCTTTTTATCCTTTCTTCGTTTTCACAGGCTAACAAGACGGAAGCTTCTCTGTGGCTAAGCCCCTTCCTTTTTTCCGCTTTTGTTATGATACTGTCGATAAGAGGAAGGTTATTTTTATTTTCTTCAGCATAAGCTAAAGACTCAGTTACTTCCTCATGGTTAATAAATTCCTCTGCTTTTAATGATTTTGGATTATACATTTTTCACCCTTCTTTCGGGTCAGAAAGCCTTCCCCGTTAGTTAATTATTTTACTGTCGCCTCTTGATGTTACTATTTCATACCCAATTGATTTTATGTGACGTTTTAAAAGTGTTAAAGCTTCCCCCGCTTCGTCATTTGTGTAAAGCTTTCCATCATATATTGAGTATTTACTTCTGACATCTAAAGGTGATAGATTTGGCATAATTACATTTGCGCCGCTTAGAATTCCTTTTTCTTTTCCTTTTGGGTCTACTGTTCCCAGTGCTGTTGTAGCAGGAAGCAAAACTTCCGGCAGCATTAACCTTATTAATCCTAAAAGAAATAAGGTTAAATCAAAAGACCCATGAGAATAATTTTTAAATCGTGTATTATGGTGCGGGATAAACGGACCTATGCCCACCATGTGAGGTCTGAATGATTTTATAAACCTTAGATCTATAACTAAGTGCTCCGCTTCTTGAAACGGAGGGCCTACCATAAATCCGCAGCCGGTCTGGTATCCGATGCTTTTTAAGTTTTTTAGGCAATCCATGCGATTTTCATAAGACATTGAACTAGGATGCAGCTTCTCATAAAGCTCTTTTGAAGCGGTTTCATGGCGCAATAAATATCTGTCTGCTCCTGCATCAAATAAAAGCTTGTAGCTATTATAGCTTTTCTCACCTAACGATAATGTAACGGCACAGTCAGGATAATCATTTTTAATAGAACTTATTAAACCGCAAAGATAACTGTCTGTATAATAAGAATCTTCTCCCCCTTGAAGCACAAAAGTTCGAAAACCTAAATCATAGCCTTGGCCACAGCAGGCTAATATTTCGTCTTTTGAAAGCCTGTAGCGCTTTGCGCATTCATTATCCCTTTGCAGCCCGCAGTAAAAACAATTGTTTTTACAGAAGCTGGTGATTTCGATAAGACCCCTTATAAATACCTTATTTCCATATACCTTCTGCTGAACTTTTCTTGAAAGGTTAAATAAATATTCATCGGTACTCTCGTCCCTATCACAAATTAAAGTATACAGTTCGCTGTCTGAGGCATCATTGTATAAATAAAGCTTGTCTATAATATCTCTTAAGTTTGTCATAAGGAAGTTACTCCCGAATAAGCTGTTTTAGCCGAAACGCCGGGTAATTTGCCTATTTTTCCGGATAAAGCACTTATAACATCTTGGGGAGCATCGACAGCTATACTTATTATGCTTATATTCTTTTGCCTGTAAGGGATACCCATACGGCCGACAATGTACTGACCGTATTGATGAAGAATATTATTTAATTTTTGGGTGGAATCGTAATTTTCAACGATAATACCAATGACTGCAACTCTGGTTTCCATTATAAAATACCTCCTAAATAAAAAAGCTGCGCCCTAAGGACGCAGCCAGAGTTATTATAACTGTGCCTTTCATCTAAAAGTAACTTTCAATGTCAGAGATTTATTATCTTTGCCGCAAGAAATTCTCACAGCTTAGAATAGTTTTAAACTTTTCTAAATTGTTCCTTGTCTGCTCCACAAACCGGACATTCCCAATCCATGGGCAGATCTTCTAAATCTGTACCCGGAGCTATCCTGTTGTCCGGGTCGCCATCTTCCGAAAGGTATATAAAACCGCACACACCGCATTTATATTTCATAAAAATATGCCCCTCCTATGACATAACAGTCTAAGTGGATTACAATGCGTATGTACCTTAAACTTAGCATTGCTTTAGCATAATACCGGGGAATCAATAGGTGCGTGCTTTTTTGGTTTAAATAAAAATTCAATTCATAACTCATCAAAATAGGATGAGAAGGAACGCTTTTAATGCCACTAACAGATACCCGGTATGCTTTAAAGCTTTGCTTAAGCTTTATTGGAAATTAATTCATTTTTTCTCCTTTAGCAAATTACCGGAACTTATATTTATCTGCTATAGTAGGCAAGCTGATACCAAGCTTATGTATAGCCTCACCTCATAAGCATCCCTCCAAAAAAGTAGCTATACTTATATATACTTAATTTTACTTATAATATTATAAAATTTATATTATGTCTGTTGCACTTGCAACAATTATCTTTTATTATAGATAGTGTCTAATTATGTGTATGTATTATTTTATATTAGGCTTGACATTTCGGCAAAAATCCAGTATAATTATAATAATTACTGTTTGGGAGCATAGCTCAGCTGGGAGAGCATCTGCCTTACAAGCAGAGGGTCATAGGTTCGAGCCCTATTGTTCCCACCAAGGACATGCATTGCATGTCCTTTTTTATGTTTAGAGTTTTGTATGCTTTAATAAGGGAAAATATTTTATGACATAAGTTTAGAGGCCAAGCAAATCCTACCTAGTGCAAAAAGCACGTCAGGAATATATGGCTTGACCTCTAATAACACACCATTATCACAAAGTGATAATGGTGTTAAGAATAATATATTCAATTCTAGCAAAAACGATTCATCTACTATATTTTGTGTTTTACAAAAAAGTGTTTACAAATAATTCATAACATATAGTGGTTCTTTCCTTGACATAATTTATAGGCAATGTTATAATTTAGAATATATAGGTGTTTTTTATATTATAATAAAAATTAATGACGAAAGGCAGTGATATTATGAGAACTGGCAGCATGAAACTTTTGGCTATTTTCCTTGCAGCAGTAATGATTATTAGCTCAATATCAATTACTGCAATGGCTGAAGAAACTGAAGAAACCCCCGGAGAAGCAAGCTATACTGTAGAAAATGAGGACACAGTTAAGCTCATAACTGCAGATTTTGATACGGCTTGTGCTGAAGCAACAAATGAAAGCCTTTCCTACATACAATTAGCATTACCTTCTTCAACATATGGTACTCTTTGGTATGATTTTGACAGTGAAGATGCTTCTAAAGTTTCTGACACAATAAAATATTATAAAAGTTCAGCCAGCTATAAGACAATAGGGAAAATTTGTTTTGTACCAAAATCCAGCTTTACAGGTACTCTTCAAATTGATTATAAAGGATATAATACAAAAGGTGCATCCTTTAATGGAACAATTGATATTACGGTAACTAAAAGTACAAATGTCGGTGATCTTGATAAAATTACATATAATGCAGACTCCGGTGACAATGTTACATTAGATGCATCTGACATAAATTTGGTTTGCAGAAATGAAGGCCTTAGCCTGTCCTATGTAAAGCTTACTCTTCCGGATCCAAGCGCCGGCGTATTATATTATAATTATAAATCCTCAACTAAATATGACAGTAAGGTTAAAAACACAAATAAATATTATAAATCAAGCTCTTCTAGCTCGGCTTACCTTATAGACAATGTAAGCTTTGTACCGGCTGAAGGATGCAGCAGTGAAATTGAGATTACATATACTGCTTATGATTCTGACGATGTTTCTTATACGGGAATTATAAGAATAAAATATACTAAAGACAGCTCTGAGCTTTCTTATACTGTTGACGATAATTATGTTGAGTTTGTTTCTTCGGACTTTAATAATATATGTAAAAGAGAGACAGGAGCAACCCTTGATTATGTAAAATTTACACTGCCTCAGACAGGAACGTTATACTATGACTACTCCGAAGAGGAAAATGCCAAAACTACGGTTAAGTCCAGCACAAAATATTATTATAAAAGTGATCCGTATTTATTTTATGTAAGCTATGTACCTAAGCTCGGCTATTCAGGTACAGTCCAAATAGAATATACGTCATACAGCGTTGACGGGGATTATTATAATGGAGTCATAACGGTAAAGGTTAAGAGTAGCGGATCTTCTACCGGTACAGCAGATTCAATTTCTTACAGCGTAAAAAATTCAAGCTATAAGACCTTCAGCGTAACCGACTTTAGCAATGTATGCAGCGACTTAACTGATGAAACGCTGGATTATGTAAAATTTGATATTCCCTCATCGTCATATGGCACTTTATATTATCAATATAGTTCAAGCAAAAGCTATGACTCAAAGGTATCTGCAAGTACAAAGTATTACAGAAGCAGTTCAGACTATATTAAGTATGTCAGCTTTGTTCCGAAATCCAGCTATGATGGGACAGTAACTATCAGCTATACAGGTTATACAACAAGCGGAGACTACTATACAGGTAAGATAAAAATAAGTGTAACAGACAATGGAGATTCAAATAATGATACGGATGATTCTGAAATTGATACTATTACCTACACTACGGAGAAGGGTGACTCTGTTATACTAAACGGTTCTGACTTTAATTCTGTATGCAGAAGTTATTTAGGAGATACTTTAGATTATGTAAATTTCTCTAACCCTTCAAACGGAACATTATATTACGCTTATGGCGAGGACGATGAGAAAGAAATAACATCAAGCTATGAGTGCTATTACAAGGGGGATGATCCTCTCATTTCCGATATAAGCTTTGTTCCTAAATCAAGTTATACAGGTACTGTTACAATTAATTATAAAGCTACATCTGTAGATGATGAAACATTTAAGGGAATAGTTAAAGTAACGGTTAAAAAGAATTCGGACGACGAGAACGGCATGGACAACTTCTCTAAGGGGAAAAAATATAAAGGCGGCATGTTTAAAGATGTAGATGAGGATGAGTGGTACGGTACAAATAAGAACGGATCCGTAAAATTAGTTTATAGTTATGGGCTTATGGAAGGAAACGATGACGGAACCTTTAATCCTCAAGGTAACATAACAATAGCACAGGCAATTACAATTGCTGCAAGAGTAGCAAATATTTATTATAACGATGAAGAAGATTTTGAATATGAAGATAAATGGTACGAAGGGTATGTCAAGTATGCCATCAGTAAGAATATTATTGATGAAAATGACTTTGATGATTATGATGCTTTTATAACAAGAGATCAGATGGCGTACATATTTTCAAATATTCTGCCTGATGATGAACTCGAAGAAATAAACGAAGTCAAAGGGATTCCGGATGTTGATAAGTATGATGAATATTATAAAGAAATCATTTTCCTTTATAATGTAGGAATACTTTCGGGCAGTGACAGCAAGGGTACATTTAACCCGAAATCCAACATAACCAGGGCAGAAGTTGCAGCTATTATAACAAGATTGGTAGATTCTTCTCAAAGGAGAACAAATAAATTTTAAGATGAATAGGACAAAGACCTTGACTTTAAAGTCAAGGTCTTTGTCTTTTAAGGTATTTTTATTGACTTTTATGGGAAAAGGATGTAAACTTAAATCACTTTAAAATACTGGAGAATTTTGTATGTTCGGAGTAATCGTAAATACATTTGCTGTAATAATAGGCAGTTTTATAGGTCTGATATTTAAAAAAGGAATTTCTGAAAAAATCGCTTCAGCGGTTATGACCGGTATAGGTCTTTGTAGCTTGTATTTAGGGGTATCTAATGCCTTGGTAGATGGAAATGATGCTCTCGTGGCTATCCTTTCAATTGTAATAGGCGCCGTAATCGGTACTCTTTTGGATTTAGATGGGAAGATAAATAAATTAGGGGATTGGGTTTCTGCAAGATATTCTAAAGAGACGGAAGGCAAAATATCTGTTGCGGAAGGCTTTGTAACAGCTTGCCTCCTTTTTTGTATTGGAGCTATGACCATAGCAGGCTCAATTCAGGCCGGACTTGGTGACAATACCACATTATACACAAAGTCGGTACTGGATTTCATATCAGCTATAATGCTTTCTGTCAGCCTCGGAATAGGGGTGATTTTTTCGTCAGCTTTTGTACTGATATTTCAAGGTGCAATAGCTCTTTTGGCAGGGGTAATTGAACCTATACTTAATGCTAAAGGTATGCTTCAATCTATTATTTGTGTAGGTGGAATTCTGATAATTGGATTGGGACTGAATATCCTTGGAATTACTAAAATAAAGGTTGCCAATTATCTTCCGGCACTTATTGTGGCACCTTTGGTTTGCTGGCTGTTATCATTAATAGAAACATATAACCTGTTAGAAAAAATATGTTCTTAAAATAAAATACCTATAATAAATTTATTATAGGTTGCTTGTACTGTAAAGAATCTACTATATAGGCTTTAAAAAAGGGTAAATATAAAACAATTTATCAATAATTATATAATTATTGATAAATTTGTTAGATTTATTCAAAAACCTCTTTACAAAGAGAGAGTTTTAGTGTAAAATATGGTGCAGAATAGGGAGAGGTTGGAATATGCAGCCCCCTAAAACCCCGCAGAAGGGAAATAAATTATTTTGGGAGGAAACAGAAATGGCAAAAAGATTAATGGCATTAGTTGTATGTTTTGTTATGATTATTGCAATTGTTGGTTGCGCAGGCGGATCAAGCAAGAGCATCTCTAAAGCTCAAGCAGAAGCTAATAAGAAGCTTGGCACATACGACTGGAAGAAAGCCGACACAGCATCCTGGAAGGATATGACGTTAAGAGTTGCAGGCTACAGATTGTTCAATGATGATCCTTTGAACTATGAGTATGCATCCGGAGCCGAAGAATTCACAAAGAAATACGGCACAAAGGTTAATTTCTTAGTTGGCGGCGGCGACGGTCTTAATGATGACCTTGTAGCAGGAATTATGTCCGGAGATCCATGGGAAGTTCAGTATGCATTTGGTATCACTGTATTCCCCACAACTTTCACAGAGGAACTTTACACACCAATAACAGAGTATATTAACTATGATTACTTTGGTGATATGGTAGATAAAGGTACCGTCCAGGGCACATATTGGAAGGGCAATTACTATGGTGTCAGCAATGCTGGTATGCAGGAGTATGTGTACATGGCATATAATGAGACATGGCTTAAAGAACTTGGTCTTGAAACACCTCACGAATATTATGCAAAGGGCGAATGGACTCTTGAGAATTTAGCAAAACTTCTTAAAGAGACCAAGGCTCAAGGCATTAATTCAAGACTCACTTGGTTGAGACCTCATGTAGTAGGTATGTATATGTCATCTTGGAATGATGAAACCGGTGAAGTTACAGTTACATATGATGGCAAACAGAGCATGGAATGGTTAAGCTACTGGGGTACTCTGCTTTCAGATCCTGCTTACAACATTAAGGGCAAAGGCTATGTTTCAACAAGAAACGTCGCAATCAGAGACGAAGTATGCAACGTCCTTGTAAAGGATGAAGCTACACAGCAAACAAATGATGTTATCAGATACATCCAGCCTCCCAGAGAAGATGCTAATGGTAAGCAAATCGATGGTGTATACCTTACCGACTCTCACTTCCTTGTTCCTCTTGGCGTAAAGAAAGATAAGATTCCACCATCAGTACTGCTTTCTGCTTATATGTGCAAGGCTAAGCAAGATATGATATATTCAGATACATACGATAAGCACATGAAAAAAGAAGATGTTGAGCTTATGAATAAGGCCTTGGCTAATTGTTACTACCTGCCCAGATGGTTCTACAAAAGTGCATGGCCTAAAAATGCTCAGAAATTTGTAGATGATATGAAAGCAGGCAAGGCAGTTGCAACCCATGTAGCTGAAAACATTGAAAATTACAAAGCTAAAGCTAAGGAATTCAATGAAAAGTATATATACTAATTAATGCTAATAAAAACAGCCGGAACATTCCGGCTGTTTTTTCATATCCTAATTCTTATTATAGTATAACAAAAAGGTAGATTCATGGTGGTTTTCCATGTGTCTACCTTTAGTTTCACTATTGGAATTTGCCGGGGGACATATCACCGCATACAGAGTTGATGCCTATTGATTCTCATCTTTTATATTGATTCTTTTGGAAAAGAAAATTCAAGGCCATTTGTTTTTGCGTATTTGCAAAGAGTGGTGAGCTGTAAGCCAATGGGGCTTTTTGAAAAACAATACTCATGAGAAAAAAATTCAAAGTGCCTGTTATCTGTAATTTTTGATTTAAAATCCTTACTTGCAAGATATTCATCCAAGTCCGGCATAAGCTCAAAGCGTTTTTCACTTAAAAAGAAGGTGAGGCCATTTTTTTCGTCTTTATATTTACCGGTTCTTATAAGCTCTTCGTTTTTGTCAGCCGGTAAATAATATTCAAGTCTGGTGTCATCAGCACATAAAAGTCCCTCAATTCCCGGAACATGATTTTTTAATGCTACTATGCCTTCTTCATCACCTGTACAATAGCTTAAACGGGGACAGGTATCTATACAGTCAATGGAGGATATGCGGATCAATTCATCTGTTACAAGACTATAATCCCTCTTAAGGGTACCAAACATATCCTTTGCATATTTGCTGTTTTCGTTTTTTCCATGAAAACCAAGCTTTAACCAACCGCTGTTTTTATTAAATTCTTCTGAAAAACGGTCAGTGCACATTGAGAGATTAAAGGTTTTGTTTCCGTTTTCATAAAAACAATATAAACTAAGTTTAAGCCCGTATTCTTCATGAAGATTATAAAAAGATCGAAGAAGGGGATTATTAAAAATAGATTCATAGGATTTATTTTTAGTAATATCTTCAAAAATTCCAATTGTGTCATCTACTGAAAAGTGAATTTTGTTCACTTAAAATCACCCTTTTTTTATTAATTATAAATTACTTCGTAATTTTTTTCTAAAGGAAATAACTTTCGGTTTTTCTTCGCTCATCGGTAAAGTCTATACCATAAATTACTCCGTAATAACTTTTACATCGCTAAGTTATTATAACACTATAATATAACCAATGCAATAATAAACCGATGGTTTTCATGGTACAATAAAAAAGGCTTCATTTTAAAATGCAGCCTTTTTTATTTGGAGCTGTTAGGCAGATTCGAACTGCCGACCTCATCCTTACCAAGGATGTGCTCTGCCGACTGAGCTATAACAGCAAACACGCGGTATAAGCCCTATTTTAGCATGTTTTACGCCATTTGTCAACCATATTGTAATACTTTTTAAGGCTTTCTTTCTGTAGCTGCCAACCATGTTTGAAAGCTACAGAAAATAAAACCACTTATTTTTTTTGTTGTTTACAAAGACTGCCAAAGTATGTTATAGTAGGTATATAATGTATTATTTAATCATAAGTAAGTATAAAAACTAAGGAGTGAATATTTTGAAAAAACTATTATGTTTGTTTCTCACAGTACTTTTTGTTTTGCCCACTGGAATTTATGCTAACGAGGAAGAACCCCCGAAACCAATAAAGGTTCAGCTAAATGGCAGCTACTTGGAGCTTGATGTGCAGCCGACAATAATTGATGACAGGTTAATGATTCCATTTAGATCTATAGCTGAAAAAATCGGAGTTTCTGTAGATTATAATAAGGATAGCAGGCAGGTAATTGCAAAAAAGGGCAAGGATACAATAACCTTTACTATAAACAAAAAATCTGTTGAGGTTTCAGGCAAGAATGGAGCCAAGACTATTGATATGGAAGTAGCCCCGGTTATATATAAAGACCGAACCTTGGTGCCGCTTCGCTTTTTTGCAGAGTCATTTGATATTGAGGTTGGCTGGGACTATTCAGAAAACACGGCTATTTTAGTAGATTATTCATATTTTGTAAATCAAATAAAGGAAAAAGATTCAAACTTTTATAAGGCTATTAGCCTTGAAAAAGTAATTAGTAATGCTCATTACTCTACAACTTTTAACGAGGATATTGTTGCTAAGAGTGAAGTTTTCGGCGTAAATATACATGCAGGCAGCAATGTTGACGCAGATATAAAACAGGATGGTAAAAAAATATCTGCAGATGTTAATATATTAAATAATGGATTATATAATTTGGCCACCTTTTATATGCAAACGCAGCGATACGGCGGGAATGAAAGCGATGAAGTCATAACCCCCGATTTTGATAAGCCTATGAATATAAAATTTATGCTAAATGATGAAACTCTCTTTGTAAAATCAGACTTTATTTTGGGGATGATATTAAATAGTTATAATTACAGCTTCTTAGATAAGGATTATCGTGAGAAGCTTAAATCTAATTGGATAAAGCTATCTAATGATAATGCTATTTATGGTAATTCGGGTTTAGAGAATTTAGATTTAGAAAATTTGGATGTTGATACAAGACTTGAATTGGCGGTAAAACAATTATTACAAATTGGTTATGAATATAAAGATTCAACAAATTATTTTGAAAATATTAATAAAAAGGTTACTGCGTTTACAGAATTATTAAGCAATGATAACCTAGTCTTAAATTACAATGATGACGGCTCAGCCCATATCACATATAAGATCGACGAAAAAACCATTTACAATGCAATTATGAAAATAGTTAATAGTATTGATGATGAAGATGAAAAAGAAGAAGCTACAAAAAATGTTAATCAGTATTTAAAAGTGCTGCATTTTAATTTGGCCTATGATGCAAACATAAAAGACGGTATCGTTTTAGACGCTGCAGTTGATGCAACGGCTAAATTGGATAACATTCCAAATCAATATAATATGCAGATAGGTACTATAGAGGCTAAGCTGAATGCTAAGAGCGTAAGCAGTGATATAGGTAAAGTAACTATAGCTGAATCTGACTTTCCATCAGAAAACGTTATAAGCCAGGAACAATTGGATCAGGAAGCATTGAAGGCAAGAGTAAAGCATTATACCGATTTAGGCTATACTGTTGACGAAAATGGCAATATTACAGATTATGATGATTACTGTGAATTTTTAAAGGAAAAGTAAATAAAAGCATAAAATATCTTCAAATTACGCAAAACTGGCATCGCTTTTCAAACGGTGCCAGTTTTGTTTTAAGGAACGCATTTTTTAGGTTTTATATAATTTTCCTTGGATTCGTATAAATTAATAAGAGTGAATTGACTAATAATAACTAAGATGGTATAATTATAAAAATAATATGATTTTTGGCACGTGTTATTAAAGTCATTTTTACTAAGGTGATTTGAATAATATGTGCTTTTATTCTCCTAAAAAAATAATGGAGAAAGATGCGGGCAAAGTAAAGGAGCATGATATTATGGTAGTCTCCACCAAGTTATTAAAAATGCAGCTAGCATTGTTTAAGTCTTTTGTTGACGGATGCAATATTGAAACAATGAGATTTGCTCAAAACAAAATAGGAAAGCTTATGGCAAAAGCTAATAAAGATAAAGTCTGCTATAAAAAAAAGATCTTTCCCAAATTTGCCGGAGAATGGATAATGCCCAAGATAAAAAAACTTGACGGTGTGATTTTATATTTACATGGGGGAGGATATGTAGCAGGAGATTTAGAATATTCAAAGGGACTTGGAACAGCTTTGTCTGCTAAAAATGGTATCAGAGTTTTTTGCCCTGCATACAGGCTGGCTCCGGAAAATCCTTTTCCGGCTGCTTTAGAGGATGCTCTTTGCTCATATAAGTATTTAATAAAGTTAGGTTACACGAAGAAAATCGTACTATGCGGAGAATCTGCAGGAGGAGGTCTTATATATTCGCTATGTCTAAAATTAAAAGACTTAAAAATGCCTTTGCCAAAAGGCATAATTGGTATTTCTCCCTGGGCAGATTTAACAAGTTCAGGCAAATCATATGAAGAGAACAAAAAAAATGATCCATCAATGACAAAAGAGAGGCTAAAGTTTTATGCATCTATGTATTCTAAAGACTTAAAGAATCCATATGTTTCTCCGGTATTTGGAGATTTAAGCTCTCTGCCCAAATCTTTAAATTTTGTGGGAGAAAGTGAAGTAATGCTTGATGATGCTAAAATGCTGCATAAAAAGCTTTTAGAATATGGCTGTAAATCTGAATTGGTAGTTAAGCATTCAATGTGGCACGTATATATTTTGTATGGAGTTAAGGAATCAAAGGATGATTATTCTAAAATTTCCCGGTTTTTGATGGAGGTCTTAAATGAAAAACAATAACAAGAAGTGGCTGCGGCTTGATAATGCAGCAAAGATATATCCTGCTACAAAACGAAAAAACTGGAGTAATGTATTCAGACTTTCAATAAGTTTAAAGGAAGATATCGACGTAACAGTATTGCAAAAAGCAGTAGATACTACCATAAAAAGATTTCCTTCTATTGCTGTATGCCTTAAAAGAGGCTTCTTTTGGTTTTATTTGGAACAAGTTGAAAAAGCACCGAAAGTTCAGGCTGAAAAGCCTTACCCTTGCTCTCAAATGAGTTATAAAGAAATGAAAAAGTGCTCTTTTAGAGTTCTTTACTATAAGAATAGAATTGCAATTGAATTTTTTCACGCATTAACTGATGGCAATGGGGGACTTGTATTTTTAAAAACCTTAGCGGCAGAATACATCACTCAAAAATATGGCACAATTGTTGAGAACGTCGACGGTGTTTTAAACAGGGAAGATGTACCGAAAGACGAGGAAATTGAAGACAGTTTTTTAAAGTATGACGGAGAAGTATCTAAAAGCCGTAAAGAAAAAACAGCATATAAATTAAAAGGGACGGGGGAAGAGAGCGGCTACCGAAATTTAATTACAGGTATTCTAGATGTTAATGAGGTGCTTGCTAAAGCTAAAGAATATAAAGTGAGCTTAACCACCTTTATTGCTTCCGTAATGATTTATGTAATTGAGGAAATACAAAAACAAGACATACCGCAAAGAAAAAAACAAAAACCTGTAAAAGTACTTATACCTGTTAATTTGCGCAATTTTTTTAATAGTGCATCCTTAAGAAATTTTGTATTATTTATAACGCCCGGCATTAATCCGAAGCTGGGTGAATATTCCTTTGATGAAATTGTCAGGTCTGTGCATCACGAAATGGGTTTTGAATTGACCAGCAAGCAAATGGGGAGCAGAATAACCAAAAATGTTAAGGCTGAGAAACTGTTAGTCCTGAAACTCACGCCGCTTTTTATAAAAAATGTCGTTATGAAAGCTGTTTATAAAACTGTTGGTGAAAAAAAGTCTTGTATTACATTGTCTAATTTAGGGGCAGTTACTCTTCCCTGTAACATGAAAAAATACGTAAGCAGAATAGACTTTGTTTTGGGTGTTCAAGCAACCTGCCCTAATAATTGTGGTATATTGTCTTATAACGGAAAATTATATATTAATTTTATAAGAAATATCAAGGAACCTACATTGGAAAGAAAGTTTTTTACCTTCTTAAAAGAAATGGGTCTTGATGTGGAAATTGAAAGTAATCAAAAGGACTGAGGTGGAGTTATGGCATATTGTGTAAAATGCGGAGTTAAACTTTCGGGAGGGAAAAATAAATGTCCTCTCTGCGGGACTAAGGTGTATAATGTTGAAGAAAAAAGAACTACAGACAGGCCATTTCCCAAATATGTAGAGCCAAGAAGCCAAAGAGTTAGCAAAAAAAGTGTTGTTTCTCTTATCTCGTTACTGTTTATGCTTCCTATGTATTTAGCTGTTGTATGCGATATAACAATTAATAAAACGCTTATCTGGTCCGGCTACGTAATAGGAGCATTTTTAGTTCTGGGCATAGCTATAACAGTGCCTATTATTACAGAGTTTAAAAGGAAATACTTATGTGCCTTTTTAGATGGACTTTGTTTGGCTATCTATCTATACTATATTGAAATTTCGTGTAATGGCTATTGGTTTTTAGGACTCGCGCTTCCTATAATTATATTAATTACACTTATGGTTATTAATATCATGGCACTTTTAAAAAAAGCCTCAGCGCTTAAGATAGCAGCATCAATTTTTATAATGCTGGGTCTTTTGTGTCTTGCAATAGAAGTTTTTGTAAATATGACTTTTAAGGTAAGAACTCATTTGGCATGGAGCGTGTATCCTTTAATAACAAACATTATCCTATCCGTAGGTTTATTAATTATTGATAAGAGTGAAGCTCTTAAAGAAAAATTGGAAAAGAAGTTTTTTATTTAACTTATGCTAATTTAAAAAGACTTGCTGCATTAATCACGCGGCAAGTCTTTTTTTAAAATCAAATTTGCAGAAAAACTTACTTAAAATTTTCCGGATATAACAATGGAACTTAAAGCTTATGTTTTTCATAAGATAATATAAAATAAATTAAAAAGGAGATTTAAATGTATATTCATTCATGCTGCTACAACGAATGTGATCTGGATAAAAGCGTAAGTGTTCCAATGGAGCTTTATGAATCTTGTCTGGGAAAATATTTCATTGGATATGCAGATAATTTATTACTGGGGAATGGAAAAAGTTGCTGGGCAAGGTTATATAACCCAATTGATTCCGGAGTAAATTTACATGTTAATGTCTGGACTGTAACAGATATTTCCACATCACCGTTCAGAGCTCAGTTTTGGTTTAACTCAACACCTCCCGGAGAGCCCAGCGAATCTCCCGTAACACCCTCAAATACTGCAATATTTCCCCTGCCCGAACCAAAAGTAAAATTGCAGAGTGCCTCTAGCGTTGAAGGAGAGCCTGAAGGCGGCATAAAAGCATTTGTTCGCAGAGGGGAAAGCGGCACTACTTTAGTAGAGGCAGAAAATGGAAAGCTGATATTTCCGCCCGGAGGTTCGTTCTTGGTGTTTCTTTCTCTTACCGGGGATGAAAGCGTTTCAGCAGAAGGAAGAGTAGCTTTTGGCTGGTGGGAGGAAAAAATTACGGATTGTTGCATTAGCTGATTTTTTTAGTCTAATATGTGGAATGATAAAATCACAATAGCATAAAAGTAAATAGAAGGTTTTAAATCAATAAAAGGGGCACGCCAAGTCAAGGCGTGTTCTTTTTATTGCAATAGGGGGAAAAAAATGCTATAATAGACCTGTCCGCTCATGGCGGCATAAAGTAAGATTTTCTGTCTTGCAAAGCGAGATGTAAGCAAGATTTTTTTATTTTTGCTTCGCAGGTTTTTTATCCTTGCTTGTGCACTGAAAGACAAAAAATCTGCGAGAAATCTGCAAGCTAAGCAAGATTTTCTGTTTCGCAAAGCAAGATGTAAGCAAGACAAAAAATCTGCTATAATTGGTCTTTTTCCCACTGGGTCGCTTAGGTCAGAACCCACCAATACACAAATTATTGGCAGAACCTGCCTGCACCACACGACAGAAAAAATCCTCAATGATCCGCTTTAAGACTTGGTTAGCGGACAGGCATAATGAAAAAATGAAAGGACGTGGAGTGATGTCTAAAACTTTAGTCTTAGCCGAGAAGCCTTCAGTAGGGCGTGAGCTTGCCCGAGTACTTGGATGTAATTTAAGGAAAGAAGGCTACATTGAAGGCAATAGATATATCGTAACTTGGGCCCTTGGACACCTTGTAACCTTAGCAGACCCTGAAAAGTATGGGGATGAATATAAACAGTGGAACTTAGAGACTCTGCCGATGCTCCCTGACAAAATGGAACTTGTAGTTATCAAGGAAACCTCTAAGCAATTTAAAGTTGTAAAAGACTTAATGAAAAATGAAGGGGTTTCAGAGCTCATAATTGCAACGGACGCAGGGCGTGAGGGAGAGCTGGTTGCCCGTTGGATTATTCAAAAAGCAGGCTTTAAAAAGCCTATTAAAAGACTTTGGATATCTTCCCAGACAGATAAAGCAATTAAAGAAGGGTTTGCAAGCTTAAAGCCTTCA
>JAUZPY010000020.1 GCA_030705805.1 Bacillota bacterium
CTCTCAGCACCCGAGGTTAAATCCAGCATGTTTTGACAGCAATATTTTTCCAAAAGTTTAGAAAAGCTGTCCCTATACATTACAAGTCTTGCTCCATATTCACAGAGCCGCTGATTCCATATGTCAATGGTAGGAATCAGATTGCTTATGTTTTCAGACTTTAAAAGTGAATTTTTTTGTTTAATGCATTTATTATAATCTTTTAAAATATGGGCGTAATTAGGTTTTAAAATGCAAATTGCATCATCTAAAAGATTTCTTCTTAATTCCTTCTCACCTTTTATTATTTCAAGGTCTTCCGGAGTAAATAAAACTGTTTTAAAATATTCACTTAAAAGCATATTTTTCTTAACAGGTATTCCGTTAAATGCAATTTTTCTTTTTTCATCTTGAGAAATATTAATTTCTCCATGTAAAGGAATATCACCGCTTCTAAAATCCATTTTTATTTTTAATGAGTCCTGCCCAAACCTTATTAAATCTTTTTCTCCTACCGGTCTATGACTTTTAGCTGAAGAAAATAAATATATTGCTTCAAGAAAATTGGTTTTCCCTTGGGCATTCATACCTCGTATAACATTTACTTCCGGATTTAACAGTACCGTTTCTTTTTCAAAGTTTCTGTAATTTTCCAGTTCTAATTTTTCAATTATCATTTTTAAGTCTTACAGGAAGAACCATTTGAAGAAAACCTTCACCTTCTATAGGCTTTAAAAGGCAAGGACTTAAATTTGAATTAAATTCAAGTTTAATTAAGTCTGTCTCACATGCCTTTAAAGCATCGCGAAGATATTTGTGATTAAAACCAATTTCCAGTTCTTCGCCATTAAACGGTACCGGTATTATATCTACAATCTGACCTGTTGCAGCAATACATTTAACTATAAGTTCTTTTTCTGTAAATATTAATCTAACAGGGCTTTTTGCATCATCAGCTGCGATAATAGGCTCGCATCTTTCTACACTTTCAAGTACTGAATTAACAGGAATAACTACACTATAAGCACTATCAACGGGTATTGTCTTATTGTAATTTAAAAAAGCCCCTTCTATCAATCTTGAAACAACCTTTGCATCTTCTGTTTTTAACATTACATACCTTTGCGTGAGACTAACATTAACGATTGAATCATCATCTTCTAATATTTTAACAAGTTCTCCTAACGTTTTACCGGGAATTATAAATGAAAATTCTTTTTCATCTCCGTTTTTTACGGATTCATTCCTAAGCGCCAATCTGAATCCATCAACAGATACAACAGTTAAATAATTATCTTTTACTTCAAATAATGAACCTGTCAAAACCATTCTGCTTTCATTTTGGGATGTGGCAAACAAAGTTCTTCTTATCATACTTTTTAATTTTTCAGATTCAATTTTAAAGCTGTTTTCAGGCTCTATTTCCGGTATCAAGGGATATTCATCATCAGAAAGACCAATTATCTTATACTCAATATTTTGACAAGTAATAATGGCATTTCTGTCTTCGCTGACTTTTACCGTAACAGTATCATTAGGTAGTCTTCTTATAATGTCAATAAAAGTCTTAGCGATTAAAACTATACTCCCTTCCTCATACACTTGTGCAGGCAGAGTACACTCAATACCAAGTTCATTATCGTTGCCAACTATTTTAATACATTCCGCCTGAGCTTTTATGTATATACCTTCAAGTATAGGCATAGCCGCTCTTGGCGATACTGCTTTTGAAACAATATTTAATATATTCAGCAGTTCTTCCTTTTGGCATTGAAAAATCATGTTTATAAAACCCCTCTCGTTTCGGCTTTAATATATATAATTAAATTATTAGTAATAGTAGAGCCGGTGAATTTGTTGATAAGTATTTTAAAGCATTGAAAACAGGTTGTTTTTTTAAAAAGTAAAAAAAGGATAACTTAAAAAATGTATTTTTTTGATTTTGTTAATAGTGTTCATAGTGTGGAAAACTAACTTCTTTTTAGATCCTGTGTGAGTTTATCAATATCATTTTTCAGCCGTTCGTCAGTTTTCAAATCAGACTCAACTTTTCTTATTGCATGAATTATTGTTGTATGGTCTCTTCCTCCAAAATACTCACCGATTTTATTATAAGAAAGCTCAGTTAAATTTTTACATAAGTATATGGAAATATGTCTTGGAACTACTAGTTCTTTAGTTCTTCTCTGAGATGTAATTTCATCTTCTTTGATTCTATATAATTTAGCAACTGCATCAATAATCATTGTTGGAGTAATAACTTTTTCAGCTATTATAGAGTGATATTTTTTAATTGCATCTTCTGCCATCTCCATGGTAATTTTTGTATTAACAAAACCACTGTAGGCGGAAAGTGTTCTGAAAACACCTTCAAGTTCTCTTATATTCATTGTAATGTTATCTGCAATATACATTAAAATTTCAGTATCAATTTCAATATTTTGATCTTTTGCCTTTTGTTTTAAAATTGCAACTCTTGTTTCATAATCGGGGGGCTGTATATCACAGAGAATACCCCATGAAAATCTTGAACTTAATCTTTCTGCTAAGTTAGGTATTTCCTGAGGAGGTCTATCGCTTGATAAAATAATCTGTTTTCCGGCTTCAAATAAAGAATTGAAGGTATTAAAAAATTCTTCTTCCGTTGCAACCTTACCTGCAATAAAATGTATATCATCAACAAATAATGCATCTACGTAGCGATATTTTTGGCGAAAGTCTTCTGTGTTTTTCCCCATGGAGTTAATTAATTCAACCATAAAAGTTTCCGCAGGTACAAACAATGTTTTAAGTTTAGGTTGATTTTCATTTATATAATTTTCTATTGCATGCATTAAGTGAGTTTTTCCGAGCCCTACCCCTCCCCATATAAAAATAGGGTTGTATGCTGTACCGGGAGATTCGGCAACAGCTAAAGAAGCAGCATGAGCGAAACGGTTTGAATTACCTACGATAAAATTGTCAAAAGTATATTTTGTGTTTCCGTTATCTTTCTTTTCTGGATTTTTAGTTTGTTCAACATAATTATCTTTCTCGGAATCAAGCACGACAACAATTGTGTATTTCCTTCCTGTTACTTCTAAGACCGAGTTTCTGATTAATTCAAGGTATCTTTGTTCAATCATTCTTTTATTTATTTCTGTAGGAACACTGATATAAAGCATATCCTCATCAATTTTTAATGGAACTATGCTTTCTATCCATGTTTTATATGTAACCGGGGAAAGAATTTCTTCCCGTATGTATTCGCAAGCTTTTGACCATAATTCATTAAGATTAGGCAAAAATTGCACCTCCTAAAAAATTAAAAAGTTTTCCACCTTTGTTGATAAATATTAAGAAAAAGGTGGAAAAATCCAGTAAAATTTAATGTAAACGCTATAAATAAACGTTTTTAGTTGTGGAAAACTTATATTATTAATATATATATAGGTTAACATATAAAGTAATTATATCAAAAATTAAGCGAATTTACAAGAGAAAAGGATAAAAAATCTAATAAAATTTATAGTTGACAAATAAATTAGGCTTATATATAATGAATGAAAGTCTGTAAAAATTTATTTATCATAAAATAAGGAGGTGTTTTTGTGCTTAGAACATACCAGCCTAATAAGAGAAAAAGAAAAATGGATCATGGTTTCAGAGAGAGAATGAGCACCAAAAACGGCAGAAAAGTTCTTCAAAGAAGAAGACAGAAGGGTAGAAGAGTACTTTCTGCGTAAAAAGAACAGGAAGAATGATGGCTTTATATGAAACATACAATATCGCTGAAAAAAAACCGGGATTTTGCCAGGCTTTATAAAAAAGGCGATTGTCTTGTATGCAGTTGTTTTGTGATGTATTATCTGCCTAACGGGCTTAAACAAAACAGAATTGGAATAACTGTCAGTAAAAAAATCGGAAAAGCGGTTATAAGAAACAGAATAAAAAGACTTATAAGAGAAAGCTATCGAAGCTTTGAAGAATATGCCTCGGGTTATGATATTGTCTTTGTGGCAAGAAGCAAAATGCCCGAGGTTGGCTTTTTTGATTTGAAGCAAGCAATGAAAAAACTTTTTGAAAAAAGCAATATAAAGGGTTGAGAAAAATGATAAAAAGACTTTTTCTTTTTTTAATCAGACTTTACAGAAAAAGAATTTCACCCCTTTTTGGGCCTAAATGTAGATTTTATCCTTCATGTTCTTTGTATGCGTATGAAGCAATTGAAAAGTACGGTGCTTTAAAGGGCGGCTACTTAGCCGTTAAAAGAATTCTAAAATGTCACCCTTTTAATGCGGGAGGATATGATCCTGTACCGTAATGTTAAGGAGGACTGGTTAATATAATCAATTTTTTCGCACGAATACTAAGCTATATTATAAACCCGATTTACAGTTGGGTCGGTAATTATGGCATAGCAGTTATTCTATTTACTATTATAGTAAAAATAATTTTGCTTCCTTTAGGGGTAAAACAGCAAAAAACCATGGTGAAAACCAAGCAAATAAAACCGGAACTTTCTAAAATACAGGCCAAATACAAGAATGACAAGGAAAAGCTTAATGAAGAAACTATGAAGCTTTATCAGAAGTACGACATAAATCCTATGGGCGGATGTCTTCCCCTTTTGGTTCAATTTCCTGTTTTAATTGGTCTGTACAGAGTAATTCAACAACCTATTACTTGGATACTTGGCAGCTCACCGATTAGCGAACTGGAAAAAGCAGGAGAAAACGGTTTTACAATACTTAAGGAAATAGCAACCAGAACAGGCATAGATATAACAGGACTTACATCAATCAGTGATATATATGGAAAACTCGGAACAAAGGTAACAGAGATTGAGGTTGCATCAAAATTAAAGCTCGTAAACTTTAACTTGTTAGGTCTTGATCTTTCGCAAACACCTTCTATTTCACATTTCAGTGCTTTATGGATCATACCTGTACTTGCTACAGGTGCAGCATTTTTCTCAAATTGGGTTTCACAGAAGGTTAACGGGACGGATACACAGCAGGAGCAGGCTGCAAAGGGAATGACAATGATGATGCCTCTTATGACTCTGTTTTTCACTTTTACACTGTCTGCGGGTATTGGTGTTTATTGGTTTATGAGCACAATTATTTCCGTTGCTCAAATGGTTCTTTTAACGAAGTATTATGAGAAAACTATGCCTGGATTAAAATAGGAGATAGAAAGGAATAAAATATGAAATTTGTTGAAAAAAGAGCAAAAACAGTCGATGAAGCTGTTAACTTAGCTTTGGAAGAGCTTAAGGTATCGATTGGAGACGTTAACATAGAAATTCTTGAAGAAACCAAGCCTTTATTTGGAATTTTAGGCGGCAAGGAAGCAAAAGTAAGAGTGTCCTTAAAGGAAAGGGAAGAAACTTCTGCAGCTTGTGATTTTTTAAAGAATGTAACCGAAAAGCTTGGCATGAAAACTGAATTCGATACTTCTTACAATGAGGATGAAGAGAGAATAAAAGTTGAGATAAAGGGAGAAGGGCTTGGACTTTTAATTGGCAGAAGAGGGGAAACACTTGACGCTCTCCAATACCTAACCAATATAATAGTTAATAAAAAGACCGACAGCTATGTAAAAGTAACTTTGGATGCCGAAAATTACAGATCAAGAAGAGAAGAGGCTCTGGTTGTTTTAGCAAAGAGGATGGCAGATAAAGCTGTTAAATATAAAAAGAATATGATAATAGAGCCTAAAAATCCTTACGAGAGAAGAATAATACATGAGGCCCTTCAGGACTATCCGGGCGTTACAACTTACTCTACAGGAGAAGAACCTAACAGGAAAGTTGTAGTTGCTTATAAGGGCAACGCAGGCGGATACGAAAGAAAATAAAGATTGATTAAAAAGTGGCCTTTTAAGGCCACTTTTCTATTAAGGAGAGATTTTATGGCTGACACTATTGCAGCTATAAGCACAGCGGTGCAGAAAAGCGGAATAGCAATAATAAGAATTAGCGGAGACGACGCACTAAGCGTCGCCGATAAGGTTTTTAGCGGAAAAAAATCATTAAAGGATGCAAAAAGTCACAGCATGAACTATGGCAAGGTTATTTTTCAGGGAGAAGTGGTTGACGAATGTCTTTGCTCTGTTATGCTCACGCCAAATAGCTATACAAAAGAGAACGTTGTGGAAATTAACGTTCATGGAGGCATTATTTCCGCAGAAAGAACTTTAAAAGCTGTTTTAGCAAGCGGAGCACGGATTGCAAATGCAGGAGAGTTTACTTTAAGAGCCTTTTTGAACGGAAGAATGGATTTGTCACAGGCAGAAGCAGTTGCCGACATTATTGATTCAAAAACAGGCCTTGCCCAAAGCGTAGCAGTTAACCAGTTGCAAGGCAAGCTGACAAACGGTATTAATGAAATAAGGGCTGAAATTATTAAAATACTCGGACTTATTTCTGTTTCTACAGATTTTCCGGATGAAGATGTTGATAGCTTATCGGGTGAAGATACAAAAGAAAAGCTTATTAAGCTTTTAAAAAGCGTTAATAAACTTATTGAAAACGCAGACAAGGGTAAGATTTTAAGAGAGGGAGCGCTTTGTGCTATTTGCGGAAGACCAAATGTAGGAAAGTCTTCCTTGCTTAATTGCTTATCAGGAGAGGAAAGAGCAATAGTTACTGAAATAGCCGGTACAACAAGGGATATTATCGAAGAGTATATAAACATAAAAGGCATACCGGTAAGGCTAGGTGATACCGCCGGAATACGCGAAAATACCGGTAAGGTTGAAACTATAGGAGTGAAGAAGGCAGTAGAATATATAAAAAATGCAGACCTATGCCTTTTCCTTATTGATGCCGGTGAATTATTTACAAAAGACGATGCTGAAATTTATAGCATGATAAAGGATAAACCCCATATTACAGTTATTAATAAAACAGACCTTGACAATAAGGCTTTAATTCCCGATGAAATTGATAACAAAATATATATATCTGTTAAAGACAAAAAGGGAATAGAAGAGCTTGAAAATAAAATACATGACACTATATTGGGTGGAAATTTCTCAAGTGATGATGTTATGATCACAAATACCAGACATAAGGAAGCCGTAAGACTTGCTAAAGAAGAACTGGAATCGGCTATTAATGCTCTTGACACCGGTTTTACACCTGATATGGCAGCCATAAATTTGGAAAATGCAGCTAATCATTTAGGAAAAATTACAGGAATGACAGTATCTGACGAGGTAATTCATGAAATTTTTTCTAAATTTTGTTTAGGAAAATAAGAGGATGATATTATGGATCTTTATGACGCAGAAAAATATGATGTTGCGGTTATCGGTGCAGGTCATGCCGGCTGTGAGGCAGCTCTCGCAGCTGCCAGAATGGGCTGCCATGTGATCATGTTTTCAATAAACTTAGATGCTATTGCAAATATGCCTTGTAATCCTAATGTAGGAGGCACCGCAAAAGGCCATCTTGTAAGAGAAATTGACGCCTTGGGCGGAGAAATGGGCAAAGCAGCTGACGACACTTATATACAAATTAAAATGCTCAATTTGGGAAAAGGACCTGCAGTCCATTCCCTTCGCGCTCAGATCGACCGGCGCAGATATCAGGAAAGAATGAAAAAAACTCTTGAGCAACAAGAAAATCTGGATATTAAGCAGGCAGAAGTTGTTAAAATAAACTTTATAGATGGAAAAGTGTCCGGCGTTGTTACAAACATGGGAGCAATATACGAGGTTAAAGCCTGCGTTATTGCTACAGGTACCTTCTTAAAGGGAAATATTGTTATAGGGACACTTCAGTATTCCGGAGGGCCGGATGGAATGCTCCCCGCAAACAGTCTTTCTGACTGTTTGAAAGAAGCAGGAGTAAAATTGTTTAGATTTAAAACCGGTACTCCTGCCAGAATAAACAGAAGAAGTGTAAACTTTGATTTAATGGAAATTCAAAAGGGCGATGATGATATTGTTCCCTTTTCTTTCAGTACAAAAAACCCACGTGAAAATAGATCCGTATGCTATCTTACCTATACAAATAAAGAGACTCATAAGATTATTATGGACAACATAGACAGAGCACCTTTATATAACCATTCCATCCATGGAATCGGCCCCAGATACTGCCCCTCCATTGAAGATAAGGTTGTTAGATTTAAAGATAAGGAAAGGCATCAGATTTTTATTGAACCTATGGGCGAAAACACAGAAGAATTGTATGTTCAGGGAATGAGCTCGTCCCTTCCTGAAGAAGTGCAAATTGCAATGCTTAGAACGGTTAAGGGCTTGGAAGATGTAAAAATGCAAAGGACGGCTTATGCTATAGAATATGACTGCCAGGATCCTACGCAGCTTAAAGCCTCCCTTGAATTTAAAGATATCCCCGGATTGTTTGGAGCAGGTCAGTTTAACGGAAGCTCAGGATATGAGGAAGCGGCAGCACAAGGACTTATAGCCGGTATTAATGCAGCTCTTAAAGTAAAGGAAAAAGAGCCTTTTACCTTAGACAGATCAGAAGCTTATATTGGTGTTCTTATTGACGACCTTACAGTTAAGGGCACTAACGAGCCATACAGGATGCTTACTTCAAGAGCGGAATACCGCCTTCTTTTAAGGCAGGATAATGCTGACGTGCGTCTTACGGAAAAGGGCTATCAATTAGGCCTCATTTCCGAAAAGCGGTATAAGGAATTCCTCAAAAAGAAGGAACTGTCAGAAAAGGAAATTGAGCGCTGTGAGCACGTTAATATTCCCCCGTCAAATGAAGTAAATGAACTTTTAACTTCTGCACAAAGCACAAATATAAGCACGGGAATAAAGCTGGGCGAACTTATCAGAAGACCTGAACTTAATTATTTTATGCTTGCGCCTATTGATAAAGACCGCCCCGAATTGGATAAGGACGTAGCTCAGGAAGTCAACATAGCCGTTAAATATGAAGGCTATATAAAAATGCAAATTGAACAGGTTAAAGCCTTTAAGAAATTAGAACAAAAGCTTATTCCGGACAACTTGGATTATAGCCTTGTAGCCGGCTTGAAAAAGGAAGCAAAAGAGAAGCTTGCGAAACAAAAACCTCAGAATATCGGACAGGCTTCGAGAATTTCAGGAGTATCCCCGGCCGACATTACGGTTCTATTAATATATATTGAGCAGATGAAAAGAGGGTGATACTATTATAATTGAAGAAGCTAAGAAGTTCGGAATTAATCTTTCGCTTTTTGAAGAAGAACAGTTTAAAAAATATGCCGAGCTTTTACTACAATATAATAAGGTAGTAAATCTCACCGCTATAACCGATTTACCGGAAATTGAAGAAAAGCATTTTCTTGATTCTGTTTGTACTCTATCGGCAAAAGAATTTAAAGAAAATGCCAAAGTAATTGACGTAGGAAGCGGCGCGGGCTTTCCGGGACTGCCGATAAAGATAGCCAGACCTGATTTAGAAGTTATTTTACTTGACTCACTTAAAAAGAGAGTGGAATTTTTAGAAGCTGTTATAAAAGAATTAAATCTTAAAAATATAGAGGCAATTCATATGCGAGCGGAAGATGCAGGATCTGACCTTTTGTATAGAGAAAAGTTTGACGTGGCTGTTTCAAGAGCTGTGGCAGATTTGTCCGTACTTACTGAATATTGCCTTCCTTTTGTCAAAGTAGGGGGAACTTTTATTGCCTTAAAAGGCCCAAAGCCGGAAGAAGAAATAGACCGTGCCCAAAAGGCAATTTCTCTTTTGGGAGGAGAATTTGAAGAAAAAATACCTATAATATTGCCCGACGGCATAGCACACAGCCTTATAATTATAAGAAAATTAAGACAAGCTCCTGCCAATTATCCCAGAAAAGCCGGAAAACCAACAAAAAAACCTTTAGATTGAGAAGGAAATAGCGAAAAGTGACGACAAGTTGCTCTTTACAATTATTGGTAAATCTGTTAAAATGTGGCTAAACGAAAGAGAGGAGAGCGAACATGATAAGCTCTGTGTTCTCCGAAGAGTTGCCAAAGAAGATTATTGACATACCGCTTAACAGAATTGAGCCAAATCCTGATCAACCTCGAAGGTTTTTTGATTTGGAGGCACTGTCTGAACTTGCCTGTTCCGTTAAGGAATATGGAGTAATTCAGCCTATAACGGTAAAAAAGCTTCCGGGTGGCAAGTTTCGTATAATTGCAGGGGAAAGACGATACAGAGCCAGCTGCATGGCTAACCAAAAAACCATTCCCGCTATTGTAGTGGATATGGATGAGGAAAAAAGTGCCGCTGTTGCCCTGCTTGAAAACCTTCAAAGAAAAGACTTAACGTTTTTTGAAGAGGCAGAAGGATATAGCCTTCTTATGAGCGAACACAATATGACGCAAGAGCAACTCTCAGAAAAGTTTGGCAAAAGCCAGTCTGCAATAGCCAATAAACTAAGGCTATTAAAATTAGACGCGGATTTAAGGGAAAAAATATTTACCGAAGGTCTTACTGAAAGACATGCGCGAGCGCTTTTGAAACTTCCAGACAAGAAGTCCAGAGAAAAAGCATTAGATATAATAATTGAAAGAAAGCTAACCGTATCAAGAGCAGAAGCGCTGATTGACCGCATGTGTTCAAAAAAAGCCGAAACAGTAAGATTTGCTAAGTTTAATCCCATAGTACAGGATAGCATAAAAAAGCAGAGAATGTTTTGCAACACCATAAATAAAGCTATCAACATGTTGTCTAAAACCGGGATTGAGCCGGAGATAAAGCAATCGGAAAACGATTCCTTCTACGAATATTTTATTCGTATTAAAAAATAGCCCACCAAACCCATTTTCCAATACACCCTTCAGGTTAATCCCACCTGGAGGAACCCTTTAAATAATACGAATGTTTCACATGAAACATTCGTATTATTTTTTTAATTGTTTCACGTGAAACAATTGCATTGTAAGAATTAATGTGCTATAATATGAAAATAATAACAATAGAGTGAAAAGGGGAAAGCCATGGGCAAAATAGTAGCGTTAGCAAATCAAAAAGGTGGAGTAGGAAAGACTACAACTGCTGTTAATTTAAGCGCAGCTCTTGCTGAAGCTGGGAAAAAGATTCTGCTTGTTGATTCAGACGCCCAAGGGAATGCCACAGGTGGTTTAGGGGTTAACCGAAAAGGTCTAAATGCTTCAATTTATGATGTTTTAATTAACGGAGAGGATATAAAAAACGTTATAACTAAAACAAATTTTAAAAATTTATACGTTTGCCCATCTACTATAGAACTTTCAGGGGCAGAAATTGAATTGGTTTCTTATGAAGACAGGGAGTTCAGATTAAAAAAAGCTCTTGATGAGGTAAAAAGTGATTTTGATTTTATTTTCATTGATTGCCCTCCGTCTTTAGGGCTGATTACATTAAATGCATTAGCCGCTACAGATACGGTTCTTGTGCCGATACAGTGTGAATTTTATGCTCTTGAAGGACTGGCACTGCTGACCGGAACAATCAGACGAGTTAAAAAGTCTATAAATACAGGTCTGGACATAGAGGGTATTCTGCTAACAATGTTTAACGGAAGGACAAACCTTTCAATACAGGTAGTGGATGAGGTAAAAAGACATTTTGGAGACAAGGTATACAATACAGTAATCCCAAGAAACATAAGATTGAGTGAGGCTCCAAGCTTTGGTGAACCTGTTACAACCTATGATTCAAAATCAAAAGGAGCAGAAAGCTATAGAGCGTTGGCAGCTGAGTTTATAAAGTTGAATAAGGAGGGGTAAAATTGGCTAAAGGCGGACTGGGTAAAGGTCTGGAGGCGCTTCTTGGCGAAGATGCCTATGAAAAGGCACCCGCGGGAAGTGAAGAATTTACATTAGTTAAGCTTTCCTTTGTAGAACCAAACAGAGGGCAGCCCAGAAAAAGCTTTAACGAAGAAGAACTTAACGCATTGTCTGAGTCAATAAAGCAATACGGAGTACTGCAGCCCATAACAGTAAAGGATGAAAAAAACGGGTTTTACAGCATAATAGCGGGAGAAAGACGCTGGAGAGCCGCTAAATTAGCAGGGTTAAAGGAAATACCGGTAAGAGTGGTTGAGTTTTCTCCTCAAGAGGAACTTGAGGTTTCTCTGATAGAAAACTTACAAAGAGAAGATTTGAATCCGGTGGAAGAAGCTCTTGGTTATAAAAAGCTGATGGATGAATATGAGCTTACTCAAGAACAAGTAAGTGACCGGGTTGGCAAGAGCAGAAGTACGATTGCCAATGCAATAAGACTGATGGCTTTGCCCGGCGAGATTTTAAGGCTTGTTGAAGAAAAAAAGCTATCCGGAGGCCATGCCAGAGCCATACTTGCTGTAAAAAGCAATCAAAAGCGCATAGAATTAGCTAAAAAAGTAGTAGAGCAAGATTTATCTGTAAGAACTGCGGAAACTTTGGCACAAAACATAGAAAAAGAAGAAAAAAAGCCAAACAAGGGAAAAAATGCAGCAAAAGACGCAGATTTGCTTGGTCTTGAAAGAGAATTGTCTGAAAGCATGGGGACAAAGGTCAGCCTGCAAGTAAAAAAGAAAGGCGGCCGGATTGAAATAGAATACTATGACCCGGAGCAGCTTGAAGGTTTACTTGAATATTTAAAGAAATACAAAAAGCATTAAGGAGAGGTACTTATGTTAGATATAAAATTTATAAGAGCAAATGTGGATGAAGTTAAGAAAGCTATGGCAAGAAGGAAAGAAAACGTTGACATAGACGCACTTCTTGGATTAGACAGCAAAAAGAGGGAAATTCTGTACGAAGTAGAGGGTTTAAAAGCAAAACAAAATGAGGAATCAAAAAGAATTCCTGCCATGAAAAAAGCCGGAGAGGATACAACGGCTGTTTTTGCTGATATGAAAGAAATTTCCGATAAAATTAAGTCTTTGGACGCTGAATATAAAAACGTTGACGAAGAATTAACACGTATGATGTATACAATTCCAAATATTCCGGATTCTTCAGTGCCTGACGGGAACACTGATGAAGATAATGTAGAAATAAGAAAATATTTAGAACCAACAAAATTTGATTTTGACCCTAAAGCTCATTGGGATATAGGCGAGAACTTGAAAATATTGGATTTTGAAACAGCAGCAAAAATAACCGGAGCACGTTTTACTGTATATAAGTCGCTGGGTGCAAGACTTGAGAGAGCTGTAATCAACTATTATCTTGATACTCATACATCTAACGGATATACAGAAATATTCCCTCCGTACATGGTTCATAGAAACAGCATGGTAGGAACAGGGCAGCTTCCAAAGTTTGAAGAAGATGCTTTTAAAGTAGCCGGTACAGAATATTTCCTTATTCCTACAGCTGAAGTGCCTGTAACTAATATGCATAGGGATGAAATACTTGACGGCAACAAGTTCCCACTTAAATATTGCAGCTATACTGCTTGCTTTAGAGCTGAAGCAGGAAGCGCCGGCCGTGATACCAGAGGACTTATTCGTCAGCATCAATTTAATAAAGTTGAGCTTGTTAAGTTTTCCAAGCCTGAAGATTCCTATGAAGAACTGGAAAAGCTCACTAGAGATGCTGAAAAGGTTCTTCAAGGTCTTGGACTTCCATATAGAGTGGTCAGGATATGTATTGGAGACCTTGGTTTTACAGCAGCTAAGAAGTATGATATAGAGGTATGGATGCCGAGTTATGGAAGATATGTAGAAATTTCCTCTTGCAGTAACTTTGGGGACTTCCAGGCAAGAAGAGCAAACATACGTTATAAAATGGATATAAACGATAAGGCACAGTATGTACACACTTTAAACGGTTCCGGTGTTGCAATCGGCAGAACAGTTGCCGCAATACTTGAAAATTATCAAAATGCAGACGGCAGCGTAACTGTTCCGGAGGTTCTCCGCAAATATATGGGCACAGAGTTAATTAAATAATTAAGGCGGTGAAAAATTAAGTGAAAAAGCTGATCGGCTTAATCTTAATGTTTACAGTTATGCTGACGATGGGGTGTCAGGCAGCATTGTTTAAGGACATAGAAGGGCATTGGGCAGAAAAATCCATAGATGCATTGGTAATGGCCGGGGTAATTAACGGCGTTGACGATGCAACCTTTGCTCCCGAAAGTCCGGTAACCAGAGAACAGTTTTTAAAGATGCTTTTAATTGCTTCCGCAGATAACATTAATGAAAAGATTAATTTTGAGAATCCTCCAAAATTAAATACCGTGCTTGAAAAGTCTCCTTTTCCGGACGTTTCGATTGACAGATGGTCATACTATTATATAAAGGAAGCTTATGGTACCTTAATTTTTAGTGGGGAATACCCCTACGGTTTTGGTCCTGTGAAAGACATTACAAGGGAAGAAGCTGCCGTATGGACCAGCAGGGCGTTAGGACTGACCGGGGGAGAGCCAAACTTTACCGATAATGATTTGATAAAAAATAAAAATTTAGTTGGAGCGGCATCTGGGAATGGATTAATAACAGGCTTTGCAGACGGAAGCTTTAAGCCGAGCCAAGGATTAACAAGAGCTCAGGCAGCTGCTATTTTGCAGAGGGTTCAGGTCTTAAATGCAAAAATGGCAGTAGATTCTATGACAGAAGGAACTTCGACAGGTGACTTTTCAAAAGATTTAAACGGTGACGGCACCGTTGATACAGTAAAGGTTTTCTTAAAATCAGACGGTGAAGGCTATGCCTTGAAAGTTAACGATTGTGCTTTTATCGGAGGATTGTGTCAGACTGAAAGCAACAACTATTATTTGGTTGATGTTAATACAAAAGATACCTATAAAGAAATAGCTGTTGTGGAAAACGATAATAACAGCGCCGCTTTAGCTATATACAGATATACAGGCAGTGACCTTTACCTTTTAGGATACATTCAAAATGTTGGGCCGATAGATTTGAAGACCGGCTCCAGCCCCATAG
Organism: Bacillota bacterium; assembly: GCA_030705805.1. Taxonomy (GTDB): domain Bacteria; phylum Bacillota; class Clostridia; order CAKSNL01; family HGM11501; genus JAUZPY01. Next base: position 14,838 of record JAUZPY010000020.1, read on the forward strand.
CCGATGAGTGGGGAGCTGTAAGTATTAATGGAGACGGCACCGTAAGTGCTAATATAGGGGTTCAGTTTGTTCATACTATGCTTGTCAGGAAGCAATTTACGCTTAATGCAAAGAACAGGCTTGTTGATAATGCAAAAATTTACTATACTATGGGGGAATACTCAAAATTTATTGTTAAAAACACACTTGAAAGCACTCGCTCTGACGAAGGGCATCCTGCTATTACATTAAATTCAGGCTATGCAGGAAAGATTGTGTCTACAGACCTAAAAAATTGGCTTTACATTGAAACCGGCAACGGTGATTCCGGCTGGATTTATGTAGAAAACGATAAGCTTATAAAAGGTGAGAATTTATCTTACTATTTAGACGGACTATGGTACGCCGGATGAATAGTATGCGTTAAATAATATATGGAAGGAAGTTTTACAAATGTCAAAGGTAACAATAATGGATCATCCTCTTATCCAGCATAAAATTACTATGCTGAGAAGAAAGGATACGGACGTTAAGGAATTTAGAGCCTTAGCAAACGAAATTGCCCTTTTAATGGGATACGAAGCTACAAGGGATTTGGCTTTGAACGACATAGAAGTTGAGACACCTATTGCCCTTGCTAAGGGAAAAGAGGTAACTAAGCAGGTAGCTGTTGTTCCTATTCTTCGTGCAGGTCTTGGAATGGTAGATGCTATTTTAAGTCTTATTCCTTCAGCTAAGGTTGGTCATATTGGACTTTACAGAGACCATGAGACCTTAGAACCTGTAGAATATTATTGCAAGCTGCCCAATGAAATTGATAAGAGAACCGTAATTGTTGTTGACCCCATGCTTGCAACAGGCGGAAGTGCGACCGCAGCCATTAATTTTATTAAACAAAGAGGTGCAAAAAAGATAAAGTTTATGTGCTTAATTGCCGCTCCGGAAGGAATAGAGGCTTTGACTGAAGCTCATCCCGATGTTGATATATACATTGGAGCAGTTGATGAAAGGCTTAATGAAAACGGTTACATAGTACCTGGTCTTGGAGATGCAGGAGATAGACTTTTCGGTACATTATAATAAAAAGCAGAGTATTTAAACTAATGCCGCTAAAAACATTATTGAACAGAAACGCCGCCTATGACAAGACTTGTCATAGGCGGCGTTTCTGTAAGCATCTATTGATATTTTGCTTAAAGCAGCCTTTTTATTGGTACATTAAATGGAGCTTACTAATAAGGCTTTTTATCAAAACATTTTCATTATTTATATAATCTTTCCCAATCCGAAGGAGCATCACCCAAATCAGGAACATCCATTAATATTCCGCCCTGTAATGCAGATTCGTGTGCAATTAATCCGGGGATCATATATCTTGCTGCATCCCAGGCGTTATTTGGAGGAAGCTTGCCGGAGGTAACGGCTCTTGCAAAATCGTCAACTAAAAATGGGTGAGAGTTAAAATGGTTGCCGGGCCCTTCATTATGATAAACTTCCGGCAGTCTTGCAACATCATGAACGGGGGCATAACCTATTATGTATTTGACGGAACAAGGATCTTTCGTCATATCCATAGTGCCGGCCTTTTTATCTTTTATATAGTTATTGCAGTTTATAAGCTCATCCAAATATTCTATTCTGGGGCCATCTTCTGTGCTAGAACCTCTTTGGAATGTATGCTGAGTAACACTGCATTCATAAGAGCCTTCATCCCCGTAAAACGCTGTAATATAGGAGGATGGCTTATTGATGCCTACACGCCTGAACTCATTTATTCTCATTACGCCGCCTCCAGAAAGACGAAACAGTGCAGTTTCATTTGAAAAAGGATTATCCCAGTAATTTTTGCCTGCTCCGTATATGTTGTCCTTATTGTGATCTTCTAGTCCTAAGCAGGAAACCTGGGTGATGTGCTGGTTGCTCAAAGCAGACAAAATCATAGCTATAGAATGGGTTGGATAGAACATGGGAGGGATACCAGCAGGCATTCTCCAGTCATCTTTTCCTAATGTATGTTGGAAGTCATGGTACATTTCGCTTATATCGTGGTAATACTGAGATTCTCCATATACAAAATTTCCAAATCCGCCTTCTTTATATTTTTGGCGGCAGAATATTGCGCAAGGATAATAATAACAGGTTTCGCCCATCATATAAATTTTGTGGGTTTCACGCACCGTATCAACAATTTCTTTTATCTCGTCTATTGTACAAGCAATAGGAACAGCGCTATAAACATTTTTTCCTGCCTTAAGAGCCTTTATTACCATTGGCCCATGGAGGTGGCGCTGTGTAAAAATGCCTATACAATCAAGGTCAGGAGCACCTTCAAGCATTTCATCAAAACCTAAAAAACCTCTTTTAATTTGATGCTTTTCCATAGAGCTTTTTAAACGCTCTTCCACTATATCAGCCAATACAACTTCTTCTACGCCGGGATGCATCTTAAAAAGCCTGATAAAGTCATCGGAAAAATAACCTAGACCTACAATTCCTATTTTTATTTTATTCATACAACCATTCCCTTTCGAATGTTTAATACAAGTTTAATATACAACAAGTTTCAAATTAATGCTATATATAAAACGAATAGACATTTGTATTTTTTGAACAAAAAATAGAGGACTTGAAATTTTTTAGGCGAACTCTAATAATAGAAAAATGATAAAGCATAATAGAATTTATAAAAAGGAAGATTTTATGAGAACTGTAACCTTTTCTGAATTATGCAATATGGACTTTTACGTAAAGGACATAGAAATACACTGTGACCCTAACGTAATTCCTCCTGTCCCTTTTATCTGTAAAAAAGGAGACAAGCCATTTTCAAGATTTTTTATGATTGAACAGGGGAGCATGCTTTTTTATAAGGATCCTTCTAAGTCAAAGCTTCTATTAAAGGCAAAGGAGGGTGATATTGTTTATTTGCCTTGTGACGTCTGCTATTATTCTGAGTGGGATACGGGGAAAAACGGGCGGTATACCTCGGTATTGTTTAATATGACTGATAATAATGAAATAATATCAATAAGTCAGGATTTAATGTGCATCGTGGAAGATAAAGACAATATATACAGGCCGATGTTTACAGAGCTTTATAAAACCTGGATTAAAGGTGGTATCGGATACAAAATTTCCTGCAAAGCGCATCTTTACGAGCTAATTCATAACTTTGCTTTAAGCAGCATGAAGCAAGAACTTAAGCATAGCTACAGCAATATTTATAAGGGAATATTATACCTTGAAAACAACTATATTACAGATGTAAGTGTAAATGAACTGGCACAAATGTGTCATGTAAGCGAAGGGACCTTCAGAAGGTTGTTTAAGGAATATAAAAGCATGTCTCCGGTAAAATACAGAAATATGCTGAGAATACGAAAGGCAGCGGAGCTTTTAAAAAGCGGAGGCTATACCGTTACGGAAGCGGCGGAGCTGGTTAACATGGCCGACATTTGTTATTTTTCAAAAATGTTTAAAAAAACAATGAACTCAAATCCTTCGGAATGTAAGGTAGGAGAATAATCGTTTTGTACAAATAAACATTTATTTTAACCATAGATTTTTTTTAATATTATATGTAAAATTAGAGTAAGATTTATGCTTACTCTTTTTTTGGAGGTAATTTTATGAAAGTTTCTGTTTGCATAGACATGATGTTCGGACATTATGATTTTTATGATCGCTTTGAGAAAGTTAAAGACTGTAATATAGATACCGTTGAGTTTTGGAAATGGTCCAATAAAGATATAGACAGGGTAAAAAGCCTGCTGGAAAAATACAATATGAATATCTCCCTTATGAACATAGATGTAAAGGATGAAAAGCTATCATACGACCTGTCACGCGGAATACTTAACGCAGGGCGAACCGATGAACTAGTACAAGCTATCGGTGAATCGGCCCCTGTATGCAAAAAGCTGGGGTGTAAAAAGCTGATAGTCCTTATTGGTGAAACCATAGAAAGCCTATCATATGACAAGCAGCTTGAAAACATATACAATACATTAGTGGAAGCTGAAAAGAAAGCACGGGAAGAAGATATTACTTTAGTTATTGAACCGCTGAATGACTACGACAGACAAAATTATTTTATGCCTTACTCTCCCCCTGTTTTTGAGATTTTAAAAAAAATAAACAGCCCGTATATTAAAATGCTGTTTGATATTTATCATCAGCAAAAGATGGAAGGCAACGTAACGGAATCAATAAAAAATAATATTGAAAGAATAGGTCACATTCATGTAGCTGATAATCCGGGAAGGCATGAGCCCGGTACAGGTGAGCTGAACTATCCCAATATTTTAAAAGCAATAGAAGAAGCAGGTTATACTGAATATGTTGGTCTGGAATACAGGGCAACAAAACCGGATGAAGAAACATTAGGCTTTTTGAAAAAGGAGATATAACTATGGCAAAATTTAAAGTAGCGATTATAAGCTGTGGAATGATTGCAAATAATGCACATATACCTGCATATAAGCATCTGCCTGATATGTTTGAAATAGTGGGAGTAAGCGATATAAATGAAAAGGCAGCTAAAGACACGGCAGAAAGAAATGATATTCCTCATTGGTATCAGGACGCGGGAAAAATGCTTGATGACCTGTGCCCGGACGTTGTTTCTGTATGCGTACCCAATGCTTTTCATAAGGAATACACATTAATGGCGCTAAGACATGGGGCACATGTTCTTTGTGAAAAACCTCTGGCGGTAACATATGCAGACGCTTTGGAAGTATATGAGGAAGCAAGAAAACAAGGAAAGCATCTTATGGCCTGCCAGACTGTCCGCTATACACCGGATAGAATAGCAGCTAAAGACCTGATAGCTGAGGGAATATTAGGAGATATTTATTATAGTGAGTTTAGCAGAATAAGAAGAAGGGGAATACCCAAATGGGGAACTTTCCATATAAAAGAACTTTCCTGCGGCGGAGCTTTTATAGATATCGGCGTTCATATGGTGGACACCTTATTATGGCTTACAGGCAACCCAAAGGTTGTTTCTGTATCAGGAACTACAGCAGTTAAAATAGGGAATCAGGAGAATCAGCTTAAAAGCGGCCTTAGGGAAAGCGGCGCACTGTCAGGCTTTGTACATAATGAAAGAAATTTCTCGAAAGATGAACTTAATGTTGAGGAATTTGCTTCAGGAAGTATATCATTTGAAAACGGTATGCGTACAAACTTTAAAGTAGCTTGGGCTTTAAATATGCCGGATGAAACCGGTTTTACTCTTCTTGGAGATAAAGCGGGGTTAGTCCTTCCGCAAATGCAGCTGTATGGCAGCACAGGTAGCTATCCTGCGGACTTTACTCCGAAAATCAACAATGATGATCCTTATCAGAAGCATCCTTTCGGAGGACATTTTCACCTTTTAGACCATTTCTCTGATGTGCTATTAGGCAAATGTGAGCAAATGATCTCACCGGAAGAAACCATTAATGTTGCTGCAATCATTGACTGCTTTTATAGGTCGGCAAAAACAGGGAAAGAAGTTTTTCTGGAGGATATAAAATAAAAGTGCCAAGAAAAGAGTCAACAAAAAATACACCCCAAATGTTATTCTGTGTCTAGCATTCGGGGTGTATTTCATTTAAGGGGCATTTTTTTGATCTAGAGGGTACTCTGTATACAATTTTATGCTGAGCGGGCAGTCCCTTTATTTCGCTTCTACATATTGTTTCGGAGTAATGCCTTTAACTTTTTTAAATAGCTGTACAAAGTAAGATACATCAGAAAAGCCGCACAGTTCAGAGGCTTCGCCAACTGAATGACCTCGCTTAAGAAGACTGCAGGCATGAGAAATCCTGACGCTGTTTAAATAGCCGAGATATGTGATTCCTGTAGCAGATTTAAATTTATTGCAAAAATAATATTTACTGTAACCCATGTAATTAGCAATATCTAAGAGCGTAATCCGCTCTTTAAAATGTTCTTTTGTCCAGTTGATTATTTCACACAATTCGGAATTTTTAAGACCCCCGGAGCCTTCGGGAACGCTTTCTCCCGAGGATAATTCCCGTAATATACCGAAAATAGATACAATTGAACTGATGCAGGAGTAAATGTCGCTATCTTCTGACATTAGGGTTACAACATATGGATAAAGCCTTTCGTACTCTTCGGAAAAAAAGCCAATGGAGTCAATGGTCTTGCCTTCAACGCCTAAAAGGGCAGGCAAATTAACAAAAGACTTTAAGATCTGCGGCTCAAGCTTTACATTTAAAAGCTTTCCACTGCTTTTTTTATAGTTCATAGAATGAACGACTTCAGGAGGAATATAAAAAACCTGCCGCCCTTGCAAATTATAGTGGCGACCTCCTATTCTAATATCGCCTAAAAGATTGTCACACAGCAATATTTCAATTGTGTCGGCATAATGCGGCTGTACTGTCTCGTCTGCCGGAAAGCTGGTATCAATTACCGTCCAGGGTCTGTTTTCAAGGAATTCTTTATATTCTTTAAAAGCTGTAAATATATTTTTCATATTTTTATGATATCATACAAATCGCAACATTGCAACATTTTTTAATAATATAACCGGTTGTATTTAAAGGGTCTGAATATTATAATGTAAATGAATTAAAGAAATGTAAGTATTTAAGGAGGAACTATTATGATTAAAGCTGTAATAATCGGATGCGCTCATATGCATGTAAATGAGATTGCCTTATACATTCACGAGCAGGTAGGCATTGACCTTATCGGCTGTGCAGATGTAGAAGCGAAAACACCGGAAATTGTTAAAGCCAGATATACAAGGCTCTGGAATCTTGAGAATATAAAAAACAACTATTGCAGTACTATATATGATGATTATAAATTTATGCTTGATGAACTAAAGCCCGACATAGCTTTTATATTGTGTGAAAATGCCAATAAGCCTGTAATAGTGGAAGAATGCGCCAAGCGCGGAGTTAATGTTAGCATAGAAAAGCCTGTTGCGGTATCGTATGAAGAGGCTCAGAAAATCGAAGCTACAATAAAGAAATATGGAATAGAAGCTATGGTAAACTGGCCTGTTCTTTGGCGCCCATATATGTATTCAATGATCAATGCATTTAATAAAGGTCTTATAGGAGATTTAAAAAAGCTTTATTATATAAATGGCCATACCGGCCCTTTGGGAGCAGGAGCAAAGCACAGGGGAGTTTCCCAGACTGCTGACGAAATGACAGACGAAGCCAGAAGCAAGACTTGGTGGTACCAGAAGGAAATGGGCGGCGGAGCTTTTCTTGACATACTTTGCTATGGCTGCATGTATAGTGCTCTGCTTCAGAAGGATCAGCCTTTAGGTGTAACTGCTTATGGAGAAAATTTAAACACGCCATACAGCGATGCGGAGGATAATGTTACCGCTATAATCAGATATCCTGCTACCGTTACTGTTGCAGAGGGAACATGGACTATGCCTCAGCTGGTACTTCCGGCAGGTCCTGTTATAACAGGTGACAAGGGCGTTTTGTACACTACCAAGGTTGATGGAGTTGCATCGGTTCATGGGGTAGATATGTACGGTAAGACCTTAGAAATTCCCGAAATAGAATTTCCGTCTCACATGAAAAATATTGCAGCTCACTATGTATATTGTAAAACGACAGGAGAGCCGCTTAATATTTGTGTAACCTTTGAACAAAACATGAAGGTTATGGCTTTGCTTGACACGGCAATTAAGGCCTCTGAATCCAGAAAAGAGGAAAAGGTTCCATGCAGGAATTAAAAGCGTTAATTGCGGATATTCAGCGTTCGTCGGTACACGATGGGCCCGGAATAAGGACAACAGTGTTTTTTAAGGGCTGCCCTTTGCATTGCAGTTGGTGCCATAATCCCGAATGTATCTCTTTTGAGAAGCAGATGCTTTATTATCCTGAAAAATGTATTGGATGCGGTATGTGCGATAAAGGCTGCTATTCCGGCGCCAAGGTCATTTGCGGCAAGGAAACGACAATTGAAGAAGTTTTAAACCAAGTATTGCTTGATAAGGACTATTATAAAGACGAAGGCGGAGTTACTTTTTCAGGAGGAGAGCCCATGAGTCAAAAGGCTTTTCTAAGCGGAGCGATAGATGCCTGCAAAGCCCATGGAATTAATACAGCTATAGAAACTTCAATGGTTGTTTATGATGAAGAAATATTTAAAAAGCTTGACCTTATAATGTGTGACTTTAAAATTTGGGATGATGAAAAGCATAAGGAACATGTTGGAGTATCAAACGAAATCATTAAAGAAAACATTAAAAAGCTTGATAATCTGGGAATACCCTTTATTGTAAGAACTCCTGTGGTACCGGGAATTAATGATACTAAAGAAGAAATAGAAAGCATAAGAGGCTTTTTAAAGGATTTTAAAAATATAATACGCTATGAGCTTTTGCCTTATCACCCATTAGGCGTGTCGAAGCAAAAAGCACTTGGAATGGAAATAAAAGAATATGAGGTTCCAAGCATAGAAAAAATGAAGGAGTTAAGAGAATATGCTGACATATCAAGATAGATTGGCAATGATGAGAAAAACAAAGATTGAGCATACCTTATCAAAAAGAGCTCAGGATGGCTATATGGATATTGACGATTTCGGCACTGTTCCACTTCCTGACGATTATTATTTAGAGCCTTGGTATAACAGTCCTAACGGCAGCTTTTATAATCTTGATGGTATGAGTGAAAATTTTTGCCGGGTAATAAAGGCCCATATGGCATATGTTGACCCGGTAGAAATGCTGTGCGGAAGATGGCGCGATATGCTTGTACATTATAGAGGAGATAAACATTATGCTCCCAAATGGCAGCAAAAGAGCACTGCCGTTAATCATCTTACCGAAGAGGAAAAAAAGGATGTAGGAAGCAAACGGTGGGATGAAGTAAGATTCCCTTATAACGATTTAAAGCCCTACCAGGAAAAGTATAATATTACTACAGGCATAGATGGCGACGCTCACTTGGCTTGTGATTACAGTATTGGCCTTGAGCTGGGCTTCGGCGGATTTTTAGATAAAATAAATAAGTACAGAAAAATCAATCCTGATAAAGCGGCCTTTTACGACGCAGAAGAAAAATGCGTGCTTGCAATAATTGATTTTGTTCAAAAACACATAGATAAAATAGAGGAGCTTTTAAAAACCGAAAAACGCCCCGAAATTAAGGAAAACCTTGAAAAGATGCTTCAGGTAAGCAAAAATGTTAAGTATGATCCCCCGAAAACTTTCTATGAAGCTTGTCAATGGACAGCATATTTTAACTGCGCAAGCCGTATCTACACAAGAGACGGGGCAGGTTTTCAGCTTGACGGATTGCTATACCCTTATTATGAAAGAGATGTAAAAGCAGGAATTTTAGACGATGAAACAGCTAAATTCTTGATCGCCAATCTGCTTTTGATAGATCCCCATTATTATCAGCTTTCCGGTGTTGATGAAAATGATAATGACATGACAAACCACTTGTCTTATTTAATTTTGGATGCAGCGGATTCGATCAATATTGCTGCGAACCTTTCTGTAAGGGTACATGATAATTGTGACAAGGAATTTCTTAAAAAAGCTGTTTATTATCTGTTTAAAAATAAAAACGGCTGGCCTCGTTTCTGCAATGATAAAGCTTTATGTGAAGGTTACATGAAAAACGGATTTGATAAAAAGACCGCCCGTGAAAGAATAGCTGTAGGCTGTAACTGGATGTGCATACCGGGTAAAGAATTTCCTATGAATGACACAGTTAAAATCAACGTGGCTAAGGTGTTGGAGCAAGCACTTATTGACCTTAAAAATGAAGCTGAGCCTTCCACTAAAAAGCTATTTGAGTTATATGAAAAGCATCTGAAAAAAGCAGTTAGTGTAACGGCAGCGGGCATTAATTTACATATTGACCATCAGGCGGAGGTTACTCCCGAACTGATAATGAACCTTATGATGAAAAATACCCTTGAAAAGGGTATGGATATTGCAAGCTGTGCTGAAATATACACTGTTGGTATAGACGGAGCCGGACTTGCCGTAGCCGCCGATTCTTTAGGAGCCTTAGAGACAAGAGTAGAAAAAGAGAAGGTTCTTACATGGAAAGAAATATTTGAAAACCTTGAAAACGACTTTGCCGGAGTTCAGGGTGAAAGAGTAAGGCAAATGCTTTTATCATCACCTCGTTATTGTCAGGGCGGAACGGTTTCCGATGAGTGGGCGATGAAACTAAGAGACAGCTTTGTTAAACTTGTAAAAGGGCAGGAAATGCCGGAAGGCAGACAGCTGATACCCGGATGGTTTTCATGGTCAAGAACTATTGAATATGGTTCAAAGGTTGGAGCTACACCTAACGGCCGTCATGCCGGTGCGCCCATTTCCCATGGCGCAAATCCCAACCCCGGATTCAGAACGGACGGCGCGGTTACAGCACAGGCTAACGGAATTGCAAGCATACAGTGCAGATATGGAAATACCGCTCCCCTTCAGCTGGAATTTGACCCTCAAATTACAATTGAAGAAGGCGGAGTCCAGAAGGTAGTAAATCTTATAGAGACTCATTTTAAGCAAGGCGGAACGCTTATAAATATAAATGTTCTTGATAAAGATAAGCTTTTAGCAGCACATAAAAATCCTGATCTTTATCCGGACTTGGTTGTGAGAGTAACAGGCTTTACGGCATATTTTGCTACTTTGTCACCTGAATTCAGGCAGCTTGTTGTAGACAGATTCTTGGTAGGCATGTAATATTTCTATGCTTTTGGCTTTAGGAGGAGTTTAAATGGATTTAACTGATAAAAGAGAGATAAAAATAA
>JAUZPY010000021.1 GCA_030705805.1 Bacillota bacterium
CATTCCGAACACAGAAGTTAAGCTCTGCAGTGCTGAAAATACTTGGCTGGTGACGGCCCGGGAAAATAGGTCACTGCCGGAACCATATATAACCACGGGTTTTTCCCGTGGTTATATATTCTTAAACAATTCCTGAAAAAGTGTCAGATTTGCCGAAGGTATGTAGCCTTGTTGGTGTATGATGGTCAGGAAACATGAAAATATTCCTCCTTAGCTCAGCTGGTAGAGCACGCGGCTGTTAACCGCGTTGTCGTTGGTTCAAGCCCAACAGGGGGAGCCAAAAAACAAAAGACTCACGCAGATCGCGTGGGTCTTTTGTTTTTAACTAGAAGGCATGTGTTATGTATGTATCTATTCAATTCAGCGATCGCCTGAGGTTTACAACCACATGGAGCACGCCAGGTGTAAACAGTACATAATTTTGTACAAATAGAAAACTTAATATATTCCTCGTTAGCCAAGCAATGATGCGAAGCATCTAAGCAAGCCTGAGGTTTTGAGAAGCCAAACCGAAAGGTCAGTCGGTAGAGCACAAGCGATAACTAGAAAACTTAATATATTTCTCGTTAGCCAAGCGATGATGCGAAGCATCTAAGCAAGCCTGAGGTTTTGGAAAGCAAAACCGAACGGTCAGTTGGTAGAGCACGCGGCTGTTACTGCGTTGTAGTTGGTCAAGTGAGTTAAATTGCTAAGCAATTTAACCGCAAGCTTTTAGGCTTTGCATGAAAGTCAAGTCCAACTCACGGGAGCCAAGGCAAAAACCCTTGTAAATAGCGTATTTTGCGTTGTTCGCAAGGGCTTTTTTCGTTTTCTGAACAACGCTGCGGCGCTGATTTATTCCACAGTCCTATTGACAAAGGGGAACACTGTACTATTAACTGTGTTAGACTAACTTTAACAAAATATTACAAAATATCATTGAATTGGTTGCCATTTAGTGGTAAAATGACATATGTAGAATAATTAAGAAATATTAAACTCGCATTTTAGCAATAATGCGTAGTTGAGCAAAAACAATATAAAGCCAATAAAGTAACGCAGTTATAAATATAGAAGTTTTATTTTAGAGAATGAGAGGCGCATAATATGGAATACCAAACAGATAAGAGCGGAATTAACAGCTTAGCAGGGTTTGCCTATCAAATTAAAGTATTTGCTTACTATGCGTTTGACTTGAAAGATGGTATGGCGGTAGAATTTGAAACCATTGAAGATGTAAACTTAAAAACAATTACATCTGCTCAAATTGACAAACAAAGTCATAACTTTGTTTGTAAGGCAACTGATAATGGAGTTAATAAAGCAGTTCAAGTAAAACATACATCTATTGGCAACGCAGTTGCCCAACAAATGCTACTTAACTGGATTTTGTTAGAGCAAAGTTTGTATAATGTGGAAAAATATATATTGTTCACCGATAAAAGCTACCAAAATGATGACAATATTTTTGCCAAGGATGCGAAAGAATTGCATGAAATTGTAGTTTCCTCCAATAAAAAAGATAATGCCACTATTACTAAAGTTAAGAACCTATACAAAACAAATTATACTGAATTTGAAAAAGTATATAACTGCATTCAGAACAAATTCGAGTTTGTTGATTTAGATAATATTGATTCTGAAATAGATCAAAAAGCTTCAATCCATTTTAGAAAAGCAGCAAATTCAGTGGTTTTTGGTCAACGGCTAAAAGAATTTTTGCAACATATAACTATTCAAATTTTGGATGCTGTCGAAAATAAAAAACCTTACGTTTTAACGTACTCAGAATTTATAAATTTTGTGGAAGATATTTCAAACCGATTTACACCAAAAATTACAGCTCCATGCTATTCTGACTTTAAAAAAATCAATAAAATTGATTTAAAAGACAGTAAATTTTCAACTTCAAGAGAATTCGTTCAATTGCAATCGTGTAAGTTGTCGGATGGACTGATTAAGCAGCATCTTTTATATGGGATGTATTATCATGTAACTTCCTTGAAATATATGGAAAATAATAGAGCTAAAAAGATTGAAGAAATTGAAGAAACTACCTTTGAGAATTTTGAAAATGTTAAATTTGCTCTAGAAAAGAAGGAAATAGATACGCCATATAACCGATTAGAAGAAACGAAGAAGAAATCAAACTCTTTTGCTGAAAATGAGCAGATAAAATATGGTTCGTCAATTCATCTGACTAAAGAAGATATCGGGGAAAATCAAATTTCATGGGAGGATGATGACAATGCGTAACATTAAAGAGCAAACAGAATCTATTCAATTAAGTATATATTGCAATATCATTTGCCAAACATTGCAACTGCACGAAAATCTGAGTATATGTAAAATGGTGACTTTTTCCTATTTAATTAAGCAAAATCGATTTTTAGGTGGAACGATATATACGGCTAAAAATACGCAAGACATTATTTTCAAAGGTATCTCTCTTTTAGCCGGAGATTTTGGGGGCTTTTGTAATAGTGTACCCTATATTTTAAAAGCATTGCATATATTAATAAACAAAGGTATAGTCTCTTCTGAAAATGATGTATTGACTCTAACTACTAACGACTTAAAACTTGACTCAGTATATGAAGAAAATAATTTTATGAAAAAAGTCATTGAGGAAAGTAAAACTATGACCGATAGGCAGTTTATGAAAGAGGTGACTTACAATGTTTAAAATAACTAAGTTAATAATGTTTGATATGAATAGTGAAAATTATACATATGAGTTTAGTGAAGGTATCAACTACTTTAAAGGTAAAAATAGCTCTGGCAAAACAGAGTTCTATTCATTTATTGACTTTATGTTTGGCTCATCAGAAGATATTATAAAAAAACCTTGGTATAAAGATTCATTAAGCAAGGCTACAATGCTCTTTGAATATAATGGTAATTCTTTTTGTATTACTCGCACAAGAAACCAAAATCAAAATTATCTGCATTATACAGGCGAGGATGTTTCTGAATCAATTGATTTACGGCAATACAAAGATAAACTAAATTCAATTTTTGCTCAAGATTTACAACTTTTGAAGGACATTAGAAATTTCACCAACGAAGAGTTGACATACCGAACTTTTACAATGTTTAATTTTTTAGGAGAAAAAGGACAGGGTAAAATCCAAGACTTTTTAGATAAATGTAGTGACATTAAATATTCCGTAAAGCTCAATCCAATTTTAAATTTCATTTTCAACAAAAACCTTGAAAAAATTTATGAGCTACAAAATGAATTAGATGACTTACTACAAGAAGTTAAGAATTTAGAAAGTAGCTACCAGAAATTTGATTTTGTTATTAATCAAGTAAATGTAAATCTTCAAAAAATTGGTGGGAATGTTTGGTATACAGGTAGAAATCCAGATGAGATTAAAGTATATCTTTCAGGTGTAATTAATATGAAAAATAGCGAAAAGTTAGCTGAAAAAAGAAATATTGCTGACTTGGAAGTTATGTATAATAACTTATCTGAACAAATTAAGGTCTATGAAAACAGCACTGCTGATGCGAAGCAATTTGAAAAAGATATCGAAAACAGAAGAAACCTTCTTTATAAATTGCAGGAATTGCTTGATGAAAATACTGATTTTAGCTATTTGGTTCATCCAATACAAAAACTACTTAATGAGATTGACAATACTATATTCTTTAGCAGTTATATAATTAGTGACAACACAGTGAAAGAGCTTAAAAAACAACGTGACCAAATAAAAATGGAGATCCGTAGAAATGATTCAAGATTTAAATGCTATACTTTAGAACAAAAATCTAAAGCAATTGCACTCATAGAAGAATATTTGTCTGTTGAAATAGTTTCTAATGATGATATTCTTAAAGAAAAGAAACAGAGAATACGAGAAATACGGGAAGAATTAAAAGCTTTGCAAAACTCAGATGATACAAAAAAAGTTAATGCGCTTTCTGAATTCATAACAAACCTATATTCTTCTGCAAAAGATATATCCTCTGTTGTGTCTGATGACATTCAGCAAAGGGGCTTTGAAATCAAATATCTTAAAAAAGGTAATATACTTCAACCTATGATACTTTCTGATGATACCGAAAGTACAGATTCGAAAAAACAAGTAAATTACTATATTGGAAGTATGGCAAGACATACGTTGATTCAGTTGTGTGGTTACCTCGCATTTTTAAAAATATTGATGGAAAACAATAGATATCCGATTATTCCAATTTTAGTAATTGACCATATTTCAAAGCCGTTTGATGAAAAAAATAGTAGTGCTATTGGAAAGGTCATTTCAACTGCATATGAAACCATAGGGAAAGAAAATTTGCAAACATTTATATTTGATGATGAAGATTTTACGAAGTTAGACATAAAGCCAGATCATACAGAGAATCTTGTTGCTGAATACAAAACTGGATTCAATCCTTTTTACATACCTTCAAATTAATCGCATTATGATTGTTATGAATATATATGAAACCAACTAGAAGAATTACATTAATATAATCTTTTTGCAATACTTACAATTGCATATTACAAATGAACCAATATCCATATCATAGCATTTAAAAGTCACGACTTAAACTTCCCATTATGTTTATAATGAGCTATGCATTTGGAAGCCCTAATATTTATAATTATAAAATATGCTGGTTGTAACGGTAAGTAATTGCTGTTTTCTAACACTTTTCTAACACTTATGCAAAAATTGTGATAAATTACTATTATTGATGATTACAATATTTGCTTGAAATTAGGGCTAAAAATGCCGAAAAACCCAGTAAACATCAGGGGTTAGCCAGGCATTAAAAGTATCACGGTAACAAGATATAAAACACACTTCACAAAACTGTTAACCGCGTTGTCGCCAGCCCAGCGAGTTAAATTGCTTCTCAATTTAACTCGCAAGTTTTCACACTTTGCCAATCAATACTAATAATTATATTCATATTACTACATAAAAAACATAAGGTGAGCATGGTATATAGAATATCAATTAAGAAATCCCATTTGACAAATTCTCTATATCTTGTTATTATTTCAGAAGGGATATTTAAGTACAGGATAAAAGTTTAGCTAGGAGGGGTAATATGAAAATAGAAAAAATGCTCCCTGAGCATTGGGATAAAGTTGATAACATTTATAAACAAGGGATAGAAAGTAACTTATCAACATTCCGAACTTGTGTTCCGCCATGGAATGACTGGAATAAAAGTCACCTACAATCCTGTCGTTTGATTGCAACTGAGGGTGAAAGCATTGTTGGTTGGGCAGCACTTACGCCGCATGGGGGAAATTGTGGGTATAAGGGTGTTGCAGAAATAAGCATTTATGTTGATTCTTCATATAGGCATAATGGCTGTGGAACAAAATTGATAAAAGAACTGATTTTGGAAGCTGAAAAGTGTGGCTTCTGGACATTGGAAAGTATAATCATTGCCGAAAACAAACCAAGTGTTGAACTATTTAGTAAGTGTGGCTTTCGGATTGTCGGCAGAAGAGAAAAAATTGGAAGAACACCTGATGGAATATGGCACGATACGATTGTTATGGAATACAGAAATAAATTTGGCCTGGCATAGCAAAAAGATTCAAGTAAATGTAAACAGTTAAGCAAAAAGTATGCTGCCGTATAATATTAATGTGAATCAATTGAAAATGTAACTGCAGTAAAACATTGGCTGCAACCGCCCGCCAGCCAAGTGAGTTAAATTTTTGTTGCATGCAATGTTAAGACATGATAGTAAATACTATTATTTATATAATTAATAGTAAAGATACTGCTTTATAGAAGAAGGTAATTTTTATGAACGATTTAGCTTTAAAATGGTATAAGATACTTAACTTTCCGGAAGAGTTTGATTCAGAATTTGAGAGCAATATTAACCGTGATATTAACCTGTGCGATGAGAAAGAACGCAATCTTATTGATATGCTATGTAGATGTGAGGCCTTAAAAGAAGAATATACTAAGCACGGCATTCCTGAAGATATATTAATGGATACATTAAGTGACATTGTATGCTGGAGCAAGACCTGCAAAAAATTAACAGGAAAGCTTGGATTAATTGAAACGTTTTGGATAAGTAAACATATGGATTTTAAACTGTTTAAATTGGGCAGATTGCAATTTACTTTTGGACAAGCTAAAATAAATTGCAGCAAACATAATCTCTATGAAGGGGATAATATTTTAGAAATACATATTCAAGAGGGCGGACCTTTAACCCCGGAGTCATGCATAGATTCTATTAAAAAAGCCGAAGACTTTTTTCATAGATATTTTCCGGAATATGATTATAAATGTTTTACATGTCACTCATGGCTACTTAACGAAGAACTTAAATTGTTTTTAAAGCCTGACTCTAACATTTTGAAGTTTCAAAAACTTTATGATATAGTTGATAGAGAAGAATCGGATAATGCTATTTTGTATATATTCAGATGGGGTATAACAAAAGAAGAAGTGTTAAATTATGAATGCAGCAATAATTTGCAAAAAGCAATACAAAACCATGTAATAAACGGTGGGAAACTCTATATAGCCACAGGGATAGTTGAGAAAAATACATATTAATTATTATAAAAAAGTGCGCATTAAGCGTACTTTTTGTTTTATGAAAATCTTTGCACCTTTAAAATTAATCTTTATACAAGTAAAAAATATTGTATACGAAAATATCTCATGTTATAATTAATTCGGAGGGTGTTATTATGAGAAAAAAACTATGTGTGATTTCCTTATGTTTAATAATTGCAGGAAGCAATTTTACTTGCTTTGCGCAAGAAACTTATAAATATGACAACTCATGGGAAGTGACGGCAAGCTCTAGTATTCCTGACAAAAGCTTCCCCACCTCTCTCTTTGATGGGAAGACTTCTACTTATTGGCATACAGATTACCGTTTTATTGATGGCACAATTATAAGCCATGACTTGCCGCCGTTTGATCTTACAGTAGTCTTTCCTGATGTTTATTCTGTGTCAGGAGTTATACTTACACCCAGAAGCAGCAATTCAACCGGACTTATACAGGAAGCGGAGTTTTATGGGAGCAGTGATGGAGTGAATTTTTCTTTTATAAAAAAGGATTCCTATTCATATGGGGATAATAATTCTGATTTCACTCCCAGAACAACTTACTTTTCAAATTCAATAGACGTCAAGGCTATTAAAATAGTTGTTACAAAAAGTTTAAGCGGATATGCTGTTTTATCAGGTCTGGATTTCATAAAAGGACCGGTAACTACAGATTCAAATAATACATGTGCATTGGAGGAAGATGAAATTCTTCCGTCTCCTGACTGGATTATGGAAGCTGACAGCGAAGTTAGCTATGGTAAAATAGAGAATGCCTTTGATTCAGACTTTTCTACTATTTGGCACACCAATTATATAACCCAAGGCTCTTCAATTGTTAGCTGTGATGAGTGTCCACACACTATTTTAGTAACATTTCCAATACCTCAGGAAATAAACGGCATTAGATACTATACACGTCGCACAAGTAATTCGGGAATATGGAAGACTGTAAGCTATTACGGAAGATTGGACGGCGAAAACTTTAAACTTTTAGCAAGTGATACATACACTGCAATATCAAACAGTGCTTATGAAACAAATTTTGAAGCCGGGCAGTATAAATCAATAAAAATTGTTATTACCGAAAGTATAGGCGGATACGGGACAGCCTCAGAAATAAGATTTCTTAAGCCTTTATCTTCTCCTATTGATGTAACCCTTAAAATAGGGGATGATAAAGCCACAATAAACGGAGAATCCAAGGGCTTAAATGCACCTCCTGTAATTACCGGTGGGTGCACGATGGTGCCGGTAAGGTTTGTGTCGGAAGCATTAGGCGCTTATGTGGGATGGACACAAAGCGCACAAACTGTCAGCATAGCTCTAAGCGGAAACATTTTAAAGCTTCCGATAGGTTCTTTTAAGGCTTATGTGAACGGCCGGGAATTAGCTTTATCTGCTCCTGCTGTAATAATAAACGGTTACACAATGGTGCCGGTTAGGTTTGTATCAGAAGCTTTGGGTGCCCAAGTTTTTTGGAATGGGGAAACACAAACAGTATCAATAAAAAGATAACCGGTTAGTGTAAAGGAAGTGTGATTTATGCATTATAGATATATTTCATTTATATGTGCCTTATTTTTAGTTGTGAACACTATACTGCCGATGCAGATATTTGCGGAGGGAGAAAATTCTGTTACCTACCTTTATTCATATAATAACGGAACATCGCTTCTTAAAAATAAAAAAGGAAGCATAAAAAGTTGTTCAGAGAAAGACCACCCTAATGCAGTTAAGGTTGGTGCAGCTTCCGGTGGGGAAATTTTTGCCTGGAGCAACTATACAGCTACAGATAAATCGGTATGCATAAGCTTTGACTTAAACTATACAAAATTCACGGATTCAAAGTTTTATATATGTCCCGATTATGCGGTGAACCCCGATGGCGGCATTCTTTTTGGCTATACAAAGGCAAATGGTAAACTATACTGGAATAACAACTGCGAGCCGGGTTACGAAAATCCTATTTTTAAGTACAGTTACTATCCGGGCAGATGGTATCATGCCGATATATGGTTGGATTTCCCAAATCATAATGTTTATTGTTATATTAACGGTAAGCTTATATGGGAGACTAAAACAGAAAATTATATTAACTCATTCTCGGCATTTTCATTCTCAGCAGCAGGCAGCGTATTACTTGATAACCTTAATATTATTGATTATAAAAACTATTCTGCCACTTTGCCTGAAAGCATAAAAGGCCATCCTGATTATTTAGCTTGCAAAGTTGCAAGTGCCTTTAATATAGGTTTTGGCAATATGATAATGAGCAAGGAAGCAAAAATACCTATTAATGTAACTGAAAACAGTGGTACAGACAAAGTTTTGAATGTAAAAATAGATGTTACCAGTGAGGAGGATCCTTCCTTTTCCTATTCAGAAACAAAACAGCTAAGGCTCAATGCTTTATCATCTTCACAGATTGCTTTTAACTTTAAAGCGCCCCTTTTCGGATACTATAATGCAAAGCTTGAAATAAAAGATACAGAAAGTTTAGAAACCTATTATAATTCCGCCCGTTTTTCGGTAATTAATGCACCGGAAAAAGGTAATCCCAAGGTTGGGCTAAATTCGCACATTGGTCTTCGGACTTCAGCTTCCAGTGGACCATCAGATTATAAAACAATAGAAGCTAAATTCGAAAACGAAGCAAAAGCCGGATTTACTATGCACAGAATAAGCTTGCCCTGGGCTCATTTTGAAGCTTCACCCGGAGTGTACAGCCTTCAGGACGAATTGTCCCACGCGCTTGAAGTTGACCAAACATATGGCTTTGAAACAATGGCTATTTTAAGTGCGGTACAATGGGTTTATACAGATTACAACCATAACGATTATATAATTTCAGATGGTGAAGAAAGAGGACTCGATCTGTTTTACAATTATTGCAAGAACCTTGCTAAGGCAACAAAGGGTAAGGCCCGTCTTTATGAAATGTTAAATGAAGTTGATGGCTCTTGGGATGCTGAAAAAAATATTTGCACCCCCAAACAATATACAGAGATGATGAAAAGAGCATATAAAGCTATTAAAGAAGAAAACTCATCAGCTGTATTTTGCGCATTTTCTATAACAAACAGCACCAAAGGGTATGATTTCATCAAAGAATGTCTGGATAACGGAGCTAAGGGATATTTTGATGCTGTGACGATACATCCTTACAGCGCTCGCTTTTCGCCGGAGGCTAAGCTTAAAAATGATATATTAAAAATTCGTAATTTACTCGACTCATACGGACTCCAAAATGTAAAAATATATCTTTCGGAGTTGGGATATACCTCATGCTTTACAGGAGAAGAGCTGCAGGCAGCCTTTGCAGTAAGAGCCTCGGCAGTTATAAATGACCTTGTTGACAAGTGCTACTGGTACGTTGACCAAGAAAAGCCTTTCCAAGCAAACGGGGAAGAAGAGTTTGGCTTTTTGCGCAGGTGGATTTTAACCGATACACCAAACGAAGCAAAGCCTGTATACCTCGCTCTAGCCAATTGGAATACTCTTATGACGGGTGCGGTTACAATCGGAAGCAAAAGCTTTGAAGCAGTTAATTCTGAAGCATATATGTTTACTCTTCCTAATGGTAAATCAGCAGATCTTTTATGGGCAAGAAGCTATGATGAGATTTCGGTAAACGTTAACTTAGGCGCGATCAGCGCTTCGCTGTATGACATCTACGGTAATAAAACAGAGCTAAAAAGCACAAGCGGTATTTATAATCTTAAATTATCACATACGCCGATCTATGTAATAGGTGACCTGACTTCCTGTGATATAAAATAAAAAAAAGACTTGTTTAACAAACAATTTGTAAAAGTAATACAAAACCATAAACGGTGGAAAAAGAATATTATTCAGCTATAAAAATAACGAAAAAAGTGCGCATTAAGCGCACTTTTTTCGTTTTATGGAATCTATACTTAACATGGAAGGTGGATTTAATTAGGTGCCAAAGCACAATCCTGAAAAACGTTAATTTGGTGGAATCAATTTGATTCCATATATTAAAGTATATTACATTACAGGCATTTATATAATTCAATTTTTTAATATTTTTTAAAAAATATTAATGCAGCCAATTGGATAAATTTTCCTGTAAATATATTATACACGATATAACCAAAATGTCAAGCGATAATTTTGGTTATATATTAAATTCGGATTATTAAATAAATAAATTTTAGATTATTGTTGACAATTATAACGAAATAAGATATAATATTTACAGGTTGGGAAGTTTTAAAGTTAAACTTCCTGTTAAACAAGTATAAGGCCGAAGAATTTAGTCTTCTTTTATATTAAAAAAATTATTTTTAGATGTGTATAAAACATTTACGAATAATTTTTTATATCACTAATTCCCTTGATAAAAGCAGTACTTTAAGTACTGCTTTTATCTTTTAGAAAATTTTTAGACAGCTTTTAGTAAGCTATCTTATCTTGACAAAAGAAGAAGGTAGCAATATAGTTACAATAAACAGCAATATAGTTTATTGGAAAAAGCAGAGTTTAGTGGCACAATAAAGGCAAAGAAAGGAGCGGTATTATGTATAACTTTCCCATAGGTGCAATTGTTGACTGCTTTAGATGTGAAACCCGTGAAGCAGTAAAAAAGGCTGCTGCCATAGGAGCAAAAGGCCTGCAGATGTACAGTACAACAGGGGTTAATTCACCCGAAAATTTAAAAGGAAGTAAAGCTAAAGATTTATTAAACTTTGTAAAATCTGAGGGCTTAGTTTTTTCTGCTTTATGCGGAGATTTAGGAAAAGGCTTTGGAAATAAAGACCTTAACCCTGAATTAATTGAAAAATCAAAAAGAATTCTTGACCTTGCCAAGGAACTTGAAACAGATATTGTTACAACTCATATTGGGGTTGTGCCTGCAGATGAGACTTGTGAAAGGTATAAAGTCATGCAGGAAGCTTGTTTTGAACTTTCAAGATTTGCAGATAGCTTAGGTGCTCATTTTGCGATAGAAACAGGCCCTGAGCCAAGCGCCGTTTTAAAAAAGTTTTTAGACTCTTTGGATTCAACAGGCGTTGCCGTCAACTTAGATCCGGCTAACCTTATAATGGTAACAGGTGATGATCCAGTGCAGGCTGTATATAATCTTAAAGATTACATTGTACATACTCACGCAAAGGACGGAGTAATGCTTACTCCCGGCAATCCGGAAATAATTTATGGAGTAATTAATGCTCCGGAAGATGTTAAGAAGATTAATCATTTTAAAGAGGTTCCTTTGGGCACGGGCAGTGTAAATTTCCCTGCTTATTTAAAGGCTTTGGAGGATATAGGATACAAGGGCTTTTTAACCATTGAAAGAGAAGTCGGGGATAATCCGGAAGCAGATATTAAAACTGCCTACGAATTTTTAACAAAGGTTATAAAAGAGAATTAGGGAGACTGTTATGATGAAGGAGTTAAGAATTGGACTGATTGGAGCAGGTAATATAGCAAGGACACATTTGAACAGCTATAAAAAAATACCTGGTGCAAAGGTTGTTGCAATATGCGATATTAATGAAGAAATTTTAAATTCTACAGGAAACGCATATGGGATAGAGAAGAGATTTACAAGTGTAGAAGATATGTTAAAGAGCACCACGCTGGATGCAGCTGATGTTTGTGTATGGAACTGTAATCATGCAAAATGTGCAATTGCTGCACTTGATGCCGGACTTAACACTTTATGTGAAAAGCCGATGGCAATGAATGCAGAGGAAGCTGAAGCTATGGAAGCAGCCGCCATTCGTAACAATAAACTTTTGATGCTTGGTTTTGTAACACGTTTTTCTAATGAAGCAAGAATAGCAAAGGAATTTATTGCCGATGGCAAGCTGGGTGAAATTTATTATTCTAAAGCAATATACCTTCGCCGTAACGGATGTCCCGGCGGCTGGTTTTCGGATAAGTCTAAATCCGGCGGAGGCCCGATAATAGATATTGGCGTTCATCCGTTAGACCTTACAAGATATTTGATGGGCAATCCAGAGCCGGTTTCTGTATCAGCAGTAAGTTTTGATAAGCTTCATGAAGAGAGAGCCCAGCTTAAAACTATTGCAGGCTGGATGCCTAAGGGTGCAGATGCACGCTATGACAAGAATGATGTAGAGGATAGTGCGGTTGCTATTATTAGATATGCAAATGGTGCAGCTACTCTTCTTGAAACAAGTTATGCATTAAACTGTATTCCAAAAACAGAAAGGGAATTATACGGGACTAAAGGCGGAATATCCTTTGGGGATAATGGCCTTAAAATATTTACGGAAGTAAATGGGTTTATGGCTAATGTAGACCTTCAGGATTTAAACTTTTACAGAGAAAAAGCCGACTTGTTTGATTGCGAAATGAACCATTTTGTAGACTGCTGCTTGAATGGAACTAAGTGTGATTCACCGGCACATGACGGTGTTGTTATTATGAAAATATTAGATGCCTTATATGAATCTGCAAAAACAGGTAAAGAGGTAACTATAAAATGAAAATTTCTGTAAGCTCTTATTCTTTTAGCCAGTACATAAGAGAAGGCAAAATGACTCTTTTGGATACGGTATCAAAAGCACATGAAATAGGTCTTAGTGCCATAGAATTTATTACTATTTATCCGGATAAGACTTTAGAAGAACGTATAGCAGGAGCGGAAAAAATACGGGCAGAAGCAGAAAAGTACGATATGACTATAAATGCTTATACGGTTGGAGCAAATATGTTTGCCGAGGGCGATGATTTTCAAAAGGAATTTGATCGCCTAAAGGATGAGCTTCAAATTGCAAAAGCTCTTGGAGCTCCTATAATGCGCCATGATGCAAGCTTTGAAAAACCGGGAACAGGTAAAAAAGCTAAAAGCTTTGACCTGATGCTGCCGATTATGGCAAAAAATATTATTGCAGTAACGGAGTATTCCAAAACATTGGGAATAAAGACCTGCATTGAAAACCACGGCCAGACTTGTCAGGATTCAGACCGTATAGAAAGACTTTACAATGCAGTAAATAATGATAATTTCGGCATTTTAGTTGATATGGGTAACTTTACTTGTACAGACGAAAATCCTGCTTTGGCAGTATCACGCGTAGCCCCGTATGCCATCCACGCTCATGCAAAGGATATGATTATTTTCCAGGGCACAGGGCCTCATCCAGGATCCAATGTAATAACCACAAGGGCAGGAAACTGGCTGCGTTGTACCATAATAGGTCAAGGAAGTGTGCCGATTAAGCAGTGTATAAGAGCTCTGAAACAAGCCGGATATGACGGATACCTTTCGATTGAATTTGAAGGTGTTGAAGACTGCATTTACGGCATAACTACTGGGTATAAAAATCTTACAAGATATATTTCGGAAGTAATGTCTGAATAAAAGTTTAAGCCCGAGGCAAAAGCTTCGGGCTGCTTTTTTATTTGTTGACACCTGTTTTTTAAGTGATATAATGATAAAAAATAGCATTAAAGAGGGACTATATGGAGGATTTAGGAAAGAAGATTATAATTATTGGCGCCGGTGGAAGCGGCAAGACGACTTTGGCATTAAAACTTGGAAAAGTATTAAACCTCCCTGTAATTCACTTGGATAAAATACACTGGACAGGTAATTGGGAAAGCATTGATGAATCTAAGTTTGATTGTGAGCTTACAACTATTTTAGAAAAAAAAGAGTGGATAATAGACGGGAACTATAACCGCACGTTGCAAAAGCGACTTAAGGCATCTGACACAGTAATCTATCTTGACTATCCTTTTTATGTTAGCCTTTTTGGAGCATTAAAAAGAATAATAAAAGGCTATGGTAAAACTAGGCTGGATATGGGCGGTAACTGCCCGGAAAGGCTGGATTTAAATTTTCTATGGTGGATAATTACCTTTCGCAGGAAGAACAGAAAAAAATATATAGACCTTCTTTCCGGAGTCGGCAAGAAAAAATATATATTTAAGAAAAGAAAGGAAACGGAACTATTTGTAAAGGAATTATCTTTATTAGATAAAAATTGACAAAAAATGTACATATGAATTATAGTTACTAATATATTGTGTGGAAAAGGATAATTATTATGTTTTTTGAAAAAGACGATAAAAAAGTTCTTATGGATTTTCTTTCTATGCCTTTGGATTCAACGGACGCGGTGTTTAAAAAATTTAGGTCCTTAAATGGCGCAATATACCATAAAGGTGACGGAAATAAAGAAGGCTTTGTATATGTGCCAGGCAAACGTGAAGACAGGATTCTTCTGGTCGCTCATGCAGACACAAATTGGGATAAAAGTTATCAAGGCAGAGCTGTAAAACATGAAGTTATCTTTGAAGATGGTAATTTTAAGGAAACCAAAGCAAGTGTCGGAATAGGCGTTGATGACCGTGGGGGATGTGCTATGCTTTACTTACTTAGAAAAAGCGGTCATTCCCTGCTTATTACAGACGGGGAGTTATATGGTCAGGTTGGAGCAAATTTTTTACGCAGTACTGATCCACAATTGTTTGAGGAGATAAATTCACATTGCTTTGCCATTCAGTTGGGAAGAAGAAATGCAG
Organism: Bacillota bacterium; assembly: GCA_030705805.1. Lineage (GTDB taxonomy): Bacteria > Bacillota > Clostridia > CAKSNL01 > HGM11501 > JAUZPY01. The sequence goes on from JAUZPY010000021.1 coordinate 15,068, forward strand.
GCGAGTATAAGTTTTATGACTTAAAGGTTACAAAAGATTTTGAGGAGTTTATTAAAGATAAAACAGGGTATAAAAATGCAGACGCCCACGGTCGTACTGATATTTCCGCATTGTGCCGTGACATTTGTGGTGTAAATTTTAGCATAGGATACTATAACGGAAATTTCCCTGATGAATATTTAAATTTTAATGAGTGGAAAAAGACATTAGATACAGTAAAAGATATAATAACGCCTAAGTGTGTTAGGTATCCTCTTGTTGATAAAAAGTAATTTGAGGTGAGTGTAAATGGGTATTTCTGTCTCTATTACTGATTTTGGAGCTAAATGCGACGGGACGGTACAGACTGATAAAATTCAGTCCGCCATTGATTATTGTTATCTGCAGGGTGGCGGTGAAGTAATGGTTCCCGAAGGGATTTTTGTTACGGGCGGTCTCAGGATTCGTTCTGATGTAACATTGCACCTTATGGAGGGAGCTTGTATAAAAGGAACAAGGAATCCTCTTGATTATTTTGGCTATTTAAAGGATGAGCTGCAGCCTCTTGACCCAAATGAGGTTTTTTCAGGAAGATGGAAAAGAGCTTCCGAAAGAACAAGGGAGGATTTTGGCTTTATAACAAAGTCCGGAAGCCGTTGGAATAATGCTCTTATAAGAGCTATTCATGCACAAAATGTTGCTATAATCGGAGAGAAAAACTCCTGTATTGACGGAAGTAATTGCTATGATTCATCCGGTGAGGAATATTATAGGGGACCTCATGCGATAAGTATGCATTTTTGTGAGAATATAATTCTTAAAGGCTATACTGTTAAGGATAGTTCCAATTGGGCTCATAATATTAACAGCGGAAAAAATATTTTAATGGATAAAGTGAAGGTAAAAGCAGGCCATGACGGTGCTCATTTTACATTGTGCGATAACATAAAGGTATCAGATTGTGAATTTTACACAGGGGACGACTGCATAGCCGGTTTCTCTAATTTAAATGTTTATGTATCCGGGTGTATGCTTAATTCTGCTTGCAGCGCACTCAGGTTTGGAGGCACAAATGTGCTGATAGAAAAGTGCCGGATGTATGGACCCTGTAAATATCTATTTAGAGGAAGCCTTACACTGGAAGAGAAAATTGAAGGCTCCGACCCTGTGCTGGCCGGGCATAGAAATAATATGCTTAGTGCTTTTACATATTATGCGGACTTTTCTGTTCCTATTGCACATGATCCCCAGAATATAACAATTAAAGATTGCAAAATAGAAAACGCAGACAGGTTCCTGCATTATAATTTTTCGGGTAACGAGCCTTGGCAAAAAGGCAGCCCCCTTTTAAACATACGTTTTGAAAATATTAAAGCGAGCGGCATTAGCATGCCTCTTACAGCATACGGAGATAAAGACACTAAGGTTTCTGTAGAATTTAAAAATGTAGATTTTTCTTTTAGAGAAGGTTATGAAGAAACTTCTTTTATGCATCTTTGCTTCTATAAAAAGGTAATAATAAATAATGTAACAATAACTAATGCTAAAAGCAACCCTCTTATAAAAACATGGTCAGATGGTGATATTGAAATTGAGAATTTAAAATGTGACGTTCCGGAAGAAAGCCTTATAAAAAGGGCTACTGAAGATTTTAAATGTCTTGCAATATAGCTTTTTAAAAATGAGCATTTTTTGCTGAAGAAACTGGTATTTTAATGAATTATTTACTTAATTTTCAAACAAAACCATGAATTTGAACAATAGCACAAAAAATTCCTTTTTGTACAGGCCTTTTTCGTCAGTTTTGTATCTTTACAAAGAACGGCCAGAATGCTAAAATGGTCTATGGACGAAAGATAAGGCAAATAAACAATAAAAAAATGGAGGATGACACAATGAAAAAGTTTTTAGCAATCTTAATGGCAGCTATGATGGTTCTTCTTGTAGTTGGTTGTGCAACTAAGGCATCTACTACTGATGAAGAGACACCTTCAGAAGTTACAACTCAAGCTGAAGAAAAGTCTTCAGACGCTACAGTAAAAACAACTGAAGATACTACCAAGGATTCTACAAAAGATTCTAAAGATGCAACAGCTAAAGATGCAGCTAGCGACAAAACCGCTGATTCTGCAAAAGCTGATTCCGCAAAAGCTGATTCCGCAAAAGCTGATTCTGCAAAAGCTGATTCTGCAAAAGCTGATTCTGCAAAAGCTGAATAATTAAATAATAAAAAACAACGCAGAGTGCTTAGCGCCTCTGCGTTGTTTTTTATTATTTAATTACCTATATCGTAGGTTATATTTAAACGGTTATGAAACATCCATTATACTGCAATTTAATATTGTCGGGGAATTTGTCATCGGATACAACTATATCTACTTCATTAATATGACATACGTTAAAGGTGGAAGCTTTGCCAAATTTTGTGTTGTCACAAAGGAAAACCTTTTTATTTGATTGAGATAGTGCTGCGCGTCTTAGATTTGTCTCATATTCTGAATAGTCTGTGATAAATCCACTGTCTGAAATTCCGTAGGAGGAAAAAAACATAATATTGATGTTAAATTTTTTGATATATTCCTCTGCCCAAGATCCTCCTAGAGCAAGAGAATTATCTATTACTATTCCTCCTGTCATAAAAGTTCTTATGTTATTTTTGCGTAAGAGCACAGCAGATTGAATACTGTTTGTAACCACCGTTATGCCCGCAAGGTTTTTTATAAAGTCTGCTATATGCAGGGTTGTCGTTGAGGAATCAATAAAAATTACATCCCCGTCTTTAGCAAGTTCAGATGCTTTTCTGGCAATTTTTGATTTTTGCCTCATATTTATACCGTTTCTGAAATCCACAGGAATTTCTCTGGTTTCCTCAGTTATTCCTATTGCGCCTCCATGGCTTCTCGCTATTAAATTTTTTGAAGCAAGCTCACTTAAATCCCTTCTTATAGTGGGCAGGCTGACGTAGAGCTGCTGACTTAGCTCCTCAGTGCTTATATATTGCTTTTCACTTAATATTTTTAATATAGCTTGCCATCTTTCTTCTTTTAACATAGTAGTCCCTCTTGAGCATTTTTGATTGTTTATATGTTTTACAGCCATATATTGACATGCTTGATCAGTTTGATATAATAATTATATAAGAAACAATCAGAAATGTCAACGAGGTGGTTATAGGGCATGAAGCTTTTAGCTTTTGATTTAGACGGTACATTAACACAGCATAAAAGTCCCTTAAGTTCTGGGACAAAAGAGATCCTTGACAAGCTCGGTAAAAAGTATAAACTGCTTATGCTAGGAGCGGGGGACGCAAAACGGATATATAATCAGATGGGTAAGTATCCTATTGATATTATAGGCAACTACGGTATGCAGTACATGCGTTATAATAACAAAAACCAAGACCTTGAGACTGTATACGATGTAACCTTGCCTTGTAATAGAGATAGTGTTCAAGATAGAATTTATAAATTAAGAGAAACCTTTGGATATACAAGCTATAAAGGGGAAAACGTTGAATATCACATATCAGGCTGCGTTACTATTCCTCTTCTTGGCACCAAAGCAGAGCTTACTGAAAAATTATCTTTTGATCCGGACAGAAAAAAGAGAAGATACATGTACAGGGCGGTCAAAGAAGCCTTTCCGGAATACAATGTATTTGTTGGCGGCTCATCGTCGTTTGATATGGCGCCATTGCCCTATGATAAGTATTATGCCCTTTCAAATTACGCTAAAGATAGGGGACTTTCCCATGATAGCATTGTTTTTATAGGCGATGATTACGGTGAAGGCGGTAATGATGAATCTGTCTATAAATCGGATTATAATTTTATTTGTATTGATGATTACAGGGATTTTCCTGATAAAATAAAGCACCTGTCGTTAGCAGGAGAAACGAGGGAAATATGAACTTAAATGAACTTTTAAAAGGGAAAAAAGGCTGCATATGCGGACGGGACCACAGCTGCTTTGTTAAAACGGCTGTTATTGAGAAGGGAGCTTTATTAAAGCTGCCTGATTTAACAAGAGAACATAAAAATGTGCTGGTGGCTGCAGATAAAAATACCTTTGGAGTCTGTGGTGGTAGGGTTTTAGAACTGCTTATAAGTAAAAATGTATCCCTTTGTATTTTTGACTCAGAAAAACAGTTTTTAGTTCCTGATGAGAAAGCTATAGATACTCTCATGCACTATGTAAAGGAAGATACCGATTTAATAATAGGAATAGGGTCAGGAGTAATCAATGACTTATGCAAATATGTTAGCTTTAAAAAGGAGCTGCCATATTTTATCGTGGCCACCGCGCCTTCTATGGACGGCTTTGTTTCAAATGTTGCAGCAATGATTATAAAAGGGATGAAGGTTACCTATCAAGCTCATGTTCCTCAAGCGGTAATAGGTGATGTAGATATTTTGAAAATGGCACCTATGGATATGATTAAGTCCGGTTATGGTGATATTATCGGCAAACTCTCAAGTCTTAATGATTGGAAGTTGGGACATTTACTGTATGACGAGTATTTTTGCAGCTATATCTATGACCTTTTAATGGGTGCAGTTAATAAGACCGTTGGACTTTCAAAAGGCCTTAAGGAACGTAGCGAAGATAGTATAAAGGCTCTTATGGAAACTCTTGTGCTTTCGGGTATAGCAATAAGCTATAATGGAAATTCCAGACCTGCATCGGGAAGTGAACATCATTTGTCCCATTATTTTGAAATTGTAAGTCTCCAGAAAAATGAGCCTTACTTTTTACATGGAACCGATGTGGCATATTCAACAGTAGTAACGGCGGCCATGAGAGAAGAACTGAAGGCTTTTAATAACGCTCCCGGAAGCCTTGCTAAGCTTGATAGAGCGGAGTGGATAAAAAGTATAAGAGAAATATATAAAGATGCAGGGGAGGGTGTAATAGCTCTTCAGGATGAAATGGGCCGCTATACTAAAGATGAGCTTTCGCTATATAGGAAGCATTGGGATGAAATTATTGCAACTTTATCTTTAGTCCCTTCTGCCGATGAATTTATTAAGATGATAAGTACTGTTGGACTGTCTATGGATGAATTTTATTCTCTTTACGGGAAGGAAAAAATTGAAAAAGGTAAATGGTTCGCAAAGGATTTAAAGGACAGGTTCACTTTTCTTTGGATTTATTGGAAAGTGCTATATAAGGGTTAAGCAACTCTCTTAAAAGCAGGCAAAATTGGCAGCAAAAAAGGCAAATCCGTTTTGCTAAAGCACTTAAATAAAAAAAGATACCGAGGTGATAATTCACCTCGGTATTAACTTGTTATATATTTTCAATTAAGATTGCCCAGAAAGCTAAAGCTAACCTTGTAAATTTAGTTCTTCATCGGTAGGAATTGCATCAATTGCTGACTTTGCATTAGATACTGCAGTATCTACCGCAGCTTCGCTGGTGGCTGCATCAACAGCATTTTTGCCTGCTGTTTTTGCATCAGCGAGGTCTGTCCCTTTAATGGTATATTTTGTAGCATCTACATAGTTTTCTATTATGCCTTTAGCTTGACTTTTATAATATACCAAACTGGTTGCAAGAATGTCATCGATTGCACTTTTTGCAGAATTTACCGCAGACTGAATCTCAGTATTAGTAACAGATGCATTAATTGCATCAGATCCATTACTTATCGCACCCATTATTGAATCTTTTACATCAGGGTAGGCATCAGGGTCCACATAAGCCTCAAGCTCGGCAACGGCGGTTTCCTTTGCTGAATCGCTGGGGATTTCATCAATTACCAGCTTAGCATTTTGCAAAGCGTCCGCAATGCCTTGGGTAGTTGTAGCATTGTTTATTGCTGTCTTCCCCTCTGAAATTGCTGTTGTAAGTCTTTCTGCATAATAAGTGTAATTATCACTGCTTACATAGTTTTCCAGCTGATACTTTGCCGTATCCTTTTCGCTTTCCAAAGGATCTGCAGCAGGAGTTTCAACTCCGGGATAATTCTCCGGGTTTGACTGCTGCTTGCTTCTGATAACGTAGATAAACTTAACGTCAAAGTCAGTAGCAGTATTGTTTGGATAACCATATGTGTAAACTAATAGCTGATCAGCTTGTGTATAATCTCCTCCTGCGCCTTTGACAGTTAGAAGCTCACTGGCAAGCCATTCTCTTGCTGATGCAGAGGTTGAATATGCGGTAATAGTATCGTTGTATTCATCATATACAAACAATTTAGTTGCAGATGATATAGTTAACTCTCGGTTATACTGACTGACCGGATCCATATAGTCTGTACCAAGAGCACTGTTTAAGGTCAAGATATAAGAGGTATTTGAATAATCCACTGCTGTGCCGTACTGAACCCTGAACCTTGCGTTGGTTGCAGCAGTGGGAGTATCCGGATAAGTATTAAAACCAAAAACCCTCCTGTCTTTAGCTTCCGCAGTACAATTTATAAGGTTATAATCATTAATTCTGTCAACAGGCAAATCATCTATGTGCATAGCGTAAGTGTAGTCATAAACATTATCATCAAGATCGGTAGAGAACAATATTACATCACCGACAGCGAGGCTTCCAAAAGTATCTAAGGCAGGAGCCTTTGTTCCTATTTTCTTAGACTGTACAGCAGAACTTGCAGAGTTATAATAGTATATCTTATTATCCCCTGTTTCACTTTCGGTTTCTATATTAGTTACAATGCCGGTTGTGGAGTATGCAGAAACTTCCTCGTTACCGTTGCTTATATATTGAAGCATAAATTCTGCATAATTGCTGGAATTTAAGTTATAGGCCTCAACGTAATATTTAATACCGGAATTGTAATTTGACGCTGTAAACTTAGAAGAAGAATAATAAGCAGTTTTACTTCTGTTGCCGGGTACAAAGAGCATGGTAGAGTCAGTACTATTGGGATAAACCTTAAATCTGGAAGTAGAATATGACTTATAAAAACCATATGGTGCTGATGAATAAAAGTAGTATTTTCCTGAAAGCTCCTGGGAAGCATCATATACGTAAGTGCTTCTTACAAGCTGGTTATACCTTTCATCACTTACAGTACTAAGATTACCATCTCCATCAAGTATAGTATCAATCGTAGTAATGGAGGAACCATCTATCTCAAAGCGTATGAAAGATGAATAGGTCATATTTGAGTTAAGAGCCGCATCTTTTCCTTTATTAGCAACAGTAGCTGCCGCCATTATTGCGTTCTGTACTTCTTCGGGGCTTTTAGAATATATCTTGCCGTCAATTCTAACGCTGGAACTTAAAGAAAGGTCTCTTGTTGTTCCCTGCGCATCACCTACTACATAGCAGCGGAGAATAGGAGTATCGTCCTCGTCTTGAGGAGTAGTTTTGCCGCTAGAAAAGCCCATAGCTACAATATAACCGTATTGGGAAGTATCTGTTGAGGTCACCGGCTCAATAGCTGCGATTTTCCCTTTAAAGTTTAAGTATATCTTAACCTTATCGTCCTTTTGAGGAGTATATTTATCCGGATCGGCATAATTTTTAAAATAATCAAGATAATTATAATTGTAGTGGTATTCTTTATCGTTTCCTGAAAGCTTCAAGTAATCATCTTTAAGCTGGGATATGGTACCGGTTATAACCTTTGAAGTATCATATATAGTTAGAATTTTACCATCTAAGGACTGCTTGTAGTCAATAATATCTCCTGCTGTAATTTCGGAAACTCCTATCAAGGAATTATCTTTATATATTGATACATTTCTGCTTCTGGCTGTAGCATTAACATCCTCATGACCATATTTACACTTAATGATACAGGTGGAGGCATTTCTGGAATATACCCATGATGTTGCATATGAATCAATCATTACAACGTTAACCTTTTTGTTCTTATCATTACTGATAAGGGTAAGAGTGCCAACTTTTAAATTTTTTATATAAGAGCTATCAAAGGTATATCCGCTTTCTTTTGTACCAATTGATTTTCCGTTATAGATTATATATACATTGGACAAGTCTTCAAAATTAATGGTTTTTGAATAGTTACCATCATAGTATTTTAATACATTGCATGCGCTAACACTGTCATAGTAAAAATCGATATAGTCTTCTGCATCAATGTAGGTTGTGTCGTTGTAATTATCCATAACCTCTATTTTTGAAACATATTCCTTACCGTCATCATCCTCTTTAATCGAAGCTCTAACATATTCACCTATATATCTTGAAGGAACGATACTTGAATCAACCGGAAGCTTCTCAAGCTTTTCGTCTGTTTTAATAAGAAGTTCGTCTTCATCAAGCTCAGAAGAGCCGTTATCCAAAAGTGTAGTGCTGTTGCCCCAAACTACTCCTAAAATCCTTCTGGTGTAGTCTGAACCGCCACCACCGCCGCCGCCACCGCCAGAATCCTTAAAAATGAAATTTCCGCCGCCTGTTGACGTGTTGGTTGGAATAATAGCAGTATTTTCCGGAATGGACAGAGCATTAAATACAAAGATAGAAACAGAACCTCTTGAAACAGGATCTGACTGAAGACCTGTATGAGTGGAGTCTGTCAGGAGCTTTTTCTGCATAGCAATTTGTATAAAGCCCGCCGGATACTCATAAGCTGTATACCCCAGAGAACACATTATCATCTTTACGGCCTGTTCATAGGTCACAGGCTCGTCTGGCTTAAAGGTTCCGTCGGGAAACCCTACAATTATACCCATATCCTTTGCAATTTTTATGTAAGGTTTAGCCCAGTGACCCCCTTGACCTACACTGTCAACATCTAAAAATCCCGTATCGTAGCTAACCGCAACGTCGACATTCTTAAAACAAACAATAATTTTTGCAAATTCAGCCCTTGTTATTGTTTGGCCGGATTTAAATGTGCCATCAGGAAACCCGGTAATGATTTTTCGTCCAACCAATTCGTTTATTGCATTTCCTAATGTTGTTGACCCGTCCACATCTGAAAAATTAGAAGTTTGAGCAGTGCTTTGGGTAGTAGTGCTCTGGGTAGTACTTTGGGTAGTGTCCTGGGTAGCAGCATCTTCCGCAAAACTTGTTGTATAAGAAAGCAACATACAAATCATCAGAGAAATGCATAAGCTGTTTTTCAGTAATTTCATAGGTTTTTACCTCCTAATAGGATAATACTCCACCATACTATAGCGTACTACTTATAATATCATATAATACATAGAGTGTCAAAGGAATTTTGTACATTAAAAAGCATTTTTTGACAGGTTTTTCCTTTTAATAGCATTATATAAAAGGGAGATAATGCCGGCTATGACTAATAAGAGTGAAAGAAGCTGCGAAACCCTTATACCTGTTGAAAATAAGTATAAGCTATCGGTGCGGAGCCCTTCTATAAAAAATCGCACTATGCCGTACCAAACCATATAACAATAAAACCTAAAACCGTTATATTTTTTGTCTTTTCTTGTTATAAGGTGTATTACTGAAAAACCGATTAGAATAAGCAGTGATTCATATAAAAATGTTGGGTGATATGTAATAGGAGAAGAACCCAAGGTCATTCCCCAAGGTAAATTCGTAACTCCTCCGTGTGCTTCTCCGTTAACAAAGTTTCCCCAGCGGCCAACGGCCTGTCCGATTAAAAAGCCCATAGCAGCTAAATCAAAATAATGCAGTATGCTGAGCTTTTTAACGCTGCAGTAAATTAAAACCACGATTAATGCTCCGATAAGGCTTCCATATACGGCTATACCGCCTTCCCATACTTTGAATATATCTAAAAGATGCCCCCTGTATTCATCAAAGCGAAACAAAACATAATAAATTCTGGCACATATAATGGAGGCAGGCAGCCCATAAATAATCATATTTAGTATGTCATCATAATTGCCTTTATACTTTTTATCTTCCCCGGCCACATATAAAAAGCCTAAAATAACGCCTAAACATATAAATAAAGCATACCAGTATATTCCGCCCCCTAAAAAGGGGAGCTTTATAGCAATACGGTTAAATTCAAAATTAAGAGATAGTTTTGGAAAACCAATTTTTGTTATCATTGCATAACCTCCTTTGGAAGGGCTACTGAAAGTACGCACTTATCCGGTTTTAGCTGCCATAAAGCATTTTTAATGTCGTCGTTTGTTATTTCTGTTATAGCTTTCGGATACTCCAAAAAGTCTGCA
>JAUZPY010000022.1 GCA_030705805.1 Bacillota bacterium
CATCGGTTTCTATATATAACCTATGGGAAGTGCTTATAAGATTGCTTCTTCTTTTTGAGTCAATTGTTTCATCGTTTTTACCTGCCACGGCCCAGAAATCCGATTCTCTTAAATAGCAGGCTGAGGCCATTTGATAGTTTCCAAGACTTGAATAGCAATCCCCCAAATGGTGGTAAAGAATGGCTGAACTGTTTATGTCCTTTAGAGCAAGGAAATCCGGAGTAAGAGCCGTAAAGCTTGCCGCTGCAGCTTCATAATTCTGTGATTCAAAAAGCTTCATAGCAGCGTTCCATGCTGCCCAGATATTGGATACATGGCTTCCGCTTCCCTCTATTTTTGAAATTATTTGGCCGCTTTCCGTTTTTACCTTAACCGAACCATCCCATGACACTTCTGATCCAAAAGCTTCCAGCACCGCTCTTATGGGGAGATAGGTTCTTGAAGAGGCAATAACGGCAGAAGCGTCATTTGAAATTTTAACTCCGTTTCTATAGATACAGCCTTCCCCTATAACGCATTTAACTGTTGTACTGTCTTTTACAACTTTTGCCGCGTTTTCTTGTGGATTCCAAGATACCTGGGCTCCAAATGCCTCCATAGCCCCTCTCAGGGGAACCATAGTCCTGCCTTTATCTATAAAGGGATATCCTGTCGATTCATTGAATGAAACAGTCTTTCCGTCAATAATAACATTAATATTCTGTGCACTGAGGGTATATATCGGCAGAAAAACTATAAGAATAAAAAATGCCAATACTTTTTTCATAATAACACATCCTTATAAATATTTTATCATATTTTATTCTTGCGTCAATACTTATAGTTAATATTTAAATATTTCCAATAAGCCGGCTATTTTTAATGTTTTTATAACATAATATATAGCAGAGATACAGTAGAGATACATTTAATCGAAAAAAACAATAATATAGGAGAGGTGAAAAAGATGAAGACCTTAGACTGCCCGGATCTTGCAACAGAGTTCAGACTTTTTAATGCCGGAAAAAATTATTATGCATATAATTTCATGGGCTGTCATAAAGCAGAAAGTGGCTATGTTTTCAGAGTATGGGCTCCAAATGCAAAGTCTGTCCGGGTTGTAGGTAAATTTAACCATTGGAATACCGGGGATGAGCCTATGGAAAATATAGGTTATGGTATTTTTGAAAAAACCATTGAGAATGCTGAGGTTTATGACGACTACAAGTACTATATAGAAAGCAAGAATGGGAGGTGTATTTATAAAAGCGATCCATATGGTTTTCATATGTGTACCAGACCTGAAAATTCCAGTAAAGTTTATGAGCTTGAAGGCTTTGAATGGAATGATGAGGATTATTTAATTCAAAACATGCAAAAGAAAGTTTTAGAAAATCCGATAAACATTTATGAAGTACATTTAGGATCATGGAAAAAGCAACCTGACGGAAATTTTTATTCATACGATGTTATTGCAGATAAGCTTGTAGACTATGTTAAGGAAATGGGTTATACCCACATAGAGCTCCTGCCTGTAAGCGAGTATCCTTATGACCCTTCCTGGGGATATCAGGTTACAGGTTATTTTGCTCCTACATCCAGGTATGGAACTCCAAAAGATTTTATGAGTTTAATTAATAAATGCCACGAAAAAGGAATCGGCGTAATTATTGACTGGGTTGGCGCTCATTTCCCAAAGGATGAAAACGGCCTTTATGAGTTTGATGGTACCTGCTGCTACGAGTCATACGATAAGGTGATGAACGAACATCCGGATTGGAATACAAGAATTTTTGACTTCCAGAGAAATCAGGTAATGTCATTTCTAATATCCAATATATGCTTTTGGATTGATAAATATCATGTTGACGGAATAAGAGTAGATGCTGTAGCTTCAATGCTTTATTTGGATTATGGCAGAAGAAGAAAAGAATGGCACCCAAATAAATTCGGAGGTAAGGAAAATCTTGACGCGATTGAATTCTTAAAGAGAATGAATGAAGCAGCCTTTACCTTAAAGCCTTCAGTTCTGATGATTGCCGAGGAATCCACTGCATTTCCCATGGTTACAAAGCCACCTTTTTTGGGCGGTCTTGGTTTTAATTTCAAGTGGAATATGGGATGGATGAACGATATGCTTTCATATATGTCATCAAACCCTTTATTTAGAAAAGGAATGCATAACAATATTACCTTTTCACTTACTTATGCTTTTTCTGAGAACTTTATCCTACCCTTATCCCATGATGAAGTTGTTCATGGTAAATGCTCTCTCATAAATAAAATGCCCGGTGAATATGATGAAAAGTTTGACAACTTACGTGCATTTTATGGTTACATGATGGGGCATCCGGGTAAAAAGCTTTTGTTCATGGGCGGCGAATTTGCACAATTTATTGAGTGGGATTATTCAAAAGAGCTTGATTGGTTCCTTTTGGAATATGACAAACATAAGCAAATGCAGGATTATGTTAAAGATTTAAATCATTTTTATCTTAAAAATCCGGCACTCTACGAAAACGAATCTGGCTGGGAAGGGTTCAAATGGATCAGCAATGATGACCGTGACCAGAGCGTTATCTCTTTTAGAAGAATTGACAAAAATGGGGAGGAAATTATTTGTGTATGTAATTTCTGTCCGATAAAAAGAGAAAATTACAGAATAGGGGTTCCCTATGCAGGAAAGTATAAACCAGTATTTTCAAGCAGCCTTAAAAAATATGGAGGAAGTGAAAATTTTCTTTCCAGTGTTAAAGCAAAACCGATAGCATATCATGGGCTGCCATATTCGGTTAAACTGGTACTGCCCCCTATGTCGACATCTTTTTATAAACCAATATAAAACAAAGCACAAGATAGGAGGAGTATCTATGTATCATAAGAAAAAGGAATGCGTGGCTATGTTGCTTGCCGGCGGCCAGGGCAGCAGGCTCATGGTGCTAACCGAAGATACCGCAAAGCCCGCAGTACCCTTTGGGGGAAAATATAGAATTATTGATTTTCCGCTTTCCAACTGTGTTAACTCAGGAATTGACACTGTTGGAATTTTGACGCAGTATCAGCCTCTTGAATTAAATGATTATATAGGAAACGGAGGACCCTGGGGTCTAACCAGTAACTTTGGGGGCGCCCATATCCTTCCACCCTATTCTAAGAGTAAAAATTCCGAATGGTATAAAGGCACAGCAAATGCCATATACCAAAACATGTCCTTTATTGAAAGGTATGACCCGGAATACATTTTAATTCTTTCAGGCGATCACGTTTACAAAATGGATTATTCTAAAATGCTTGAATATCATAAGGCCAAAAAAGCTGAGTGTACAATTGCCGTTCTGGATGTCCCGATAGAAGAAGCATCCCGTTTTGGCATAATGAACTTAAATAAAGACGGAAGCATATACGAGTTTGAGGAGAAGCCAAAAGTTCCCAAAAGCACTAAAGCTTCCATGGGTATTTATATTTTTAACTGGAAAATTCTTAAAAAATATCTGATTGAAGATGAAGAGGATAAAAAATCCAGTAAAGATTTCGGAAAGAATGTAATTCCCCATCTCTTAGGTGATGGGCGTAAAATGTTTGCATATCTCTTTGAAGGATATTGGAAGGATGTTGGCACAATTGACAGCCTTTGGCAATCAAATATGGATTTACTGAATCCCGACAGTGGCCTTAATTTAGAAGATCCCACATTTAAAATATACGCAAGAAACTATGCAAATCCATCAAGCTTTGTATGCAAAGGTTCTTTAATAGAAAATTCTTTTGTGGCAGAAGGATGTACTGTAAATGGTAATATAATAAATTCTATAATATCCACCGGATGTTATATTGAAAAAGGCACTCAAATAGAAAACAGTGTAATAATGCCGAATACAAGAATTGAGGAAGGTTCACTGATAAAATATGCTATAGTAGGCGAAGAGGCGACTATTTCCAATAATTCTAAGGTAGGAGACGATCCGGAAGGTTATAGCAACTCAGATTGGGGAATTGCTGTTGTAGGAAAAGGAAAGACAGTTGATCCGGATACTGTTGTTAAAGTAAAAGAAGTAATATAAAAGGAGGCAAATTTTATATGAATATGGCAGGTGTAATATTTTCAAACTTATTCGATGAATATTTTGGTGTATTAACCAAAAACAGAACTGTTGCCTCCCTACCCTTTGGTGGCAGATACCGTTTCATTGATTTTATTCTTTCAAATATGTCTAATTCAAATGTTACAAATGTAGGTATTATAACAAAATATAATTACAACTCATTAATGGACCACTTAGAGTCAACTTCAGAATGGGATTTTAACAGAAAAAACGGAGGGGTTTTTATTCTCCCTCCATTTTCTACAGGCATAACTACTCTATATCACGGGAAGCTTGAGGCTTTATTTTCCGCTATTGAATTTCTTGAAAAATTAACCCAAGAGTATGTTGTACTTTCAGATTCTACGGTTTTATGCAATATAGACTACGAAGATGCACTTGACACCCATTTAAAGTCAGGTAAAGATTTAACTGTTATAACTCATAGAGTACCATCTAACTGCTCGAAGAAATATGCACTTTTAATAAAAGCTGACGATAACAAAAATGTTACTGATTTAATCGTTGACTATCCTGCAATGGAGGACGGAGAATTAGCAGGTATGGGCATGTATATTATGGAAAGAGTACAGCTCATTACTGCTATCAAAGATGCCATAGCTAAGGGAAGGCATCATTTGGAAAAGGATTTTTTTCAAAAAGAATTCAACGAGGGCAAAATTGGTGTAAATTACTATGAGTTCAGAGGCTCTGTACTTTGCAATACCAATATTTCTTCTTATTACGATAATAACCTTAGACTAATAACAGATGAAAAGCTTAAAAGAGACCTTTTCGATGCAAGAAGGCCTATATTTACAAAAATCAGAGATGAAGTTCCGACTTATTATGGTAAAGGAGCACAGCCTGATAATTGTCTGATTGCTGACGGCTGCCGTATATTTGGATCCCTTTATAATTCAGTTTTGTTCCGTGAAGTAAAAATAGGTTCCGGTGCAATAGTAAAGAACTCAATTATAATGCAGGGCTCAGAAATAGGCGAAGGCTGCGTAATCGAAAACGCGATCTTAGATAAGAACGTTACTATAACACCCGGGGTAAAACTTACCGGGGCAAGAAACGCTCCTATTATCATCGAAAAAGGGGAAATTGTATGAAAATTTTATTTGCAGCCAGCGAAGCAGCGCCATATGTAAAATCCGGCGGCTTAGGGGATGTTATGGAGGCTCTTCCGTCAGAGCTTGCAAAAAATGATGATGTTGAAGTTTCTGTTTTTCTTCCTTACTATAAATCCATTAAATCCAACCCACGATTTAATTTGGAATTTGTAACCAGTTTTTCAACTATGCTATCTTGGCGCCAGACACACGTAGGAATTTTTAAGTCTTACAGTGTAAATAAAAAAGTTACCTACTATTTCATTGATAACGAATATTATTTTAATCGGGACGGAAGCTATTATGGTTATTATGATGACGGTGAACGTTTTGCATATTTTTCAAAGGCTATTTTAGAATCACTTCATCATTTAAACTATTATCCGGACATAATACACTTAAACGATTGGCAGACAGCCGCCATCCCTGTTTTATTAAAGGCATTTTACGCAAAAATACCAGATTACAGCAAAATAAAAACCGTATTTACCATTCACAATATAGAATATCAGGGAAAAATGCCTATGGAATTTCTTACCGAAATTATGGGGTTTTCCAACTCCTGGAAAAGTGTTATGAAAGATGTTAACTGTAACTGTATAAATTTTATGAAAAGTGCCATATTACTGTCAGACAAAATCACTACTGTTTCTAAAACTTATTCTTACGAAATCAGACACCCATATTTTTCCCATGGTCTTGATACGGTACTTAAAGAAAATGAAGATAAACTTATAGGCATAGTAAACGGCATAAACACTAAAATTTACAATCCCAGAACAGACAAGCATCTGCCTTTTAATTATTCTTCATCCGATTTGCTAGGTAAAGCTGCCTGCAAAAAGGCCTTGCAGCAGGAACTTAATCTTCCTGTAAGAAACGATGTGCCGATAATTTCCTTAATTACAAGATTAGTATCTCATAAAGGTCTTGATTTAATTGAATGTGTTCTCAGCAGCATTTTGAATATGGATGTGCAGCTTGTTGTAGAAGGTACAGGAGATCAGAAATATGAGGATATGTTTAAATTTTCAGAATACAATTCTCCTAATAAAATGGCTGCTGTAATAAAATTTGATTCAGACCTTGCCAGCAGAATTTACGCAGGCAGCGACTTATTTTTAATGCCCTCAAAAAGCGAGCCCTGCGGGCTCGCTCAGCTTATTGCAATGCGTTACGGAACCATTCCGATTGTCAGGGAAACAGGAGGTCTTGTGGACACAGTTCCCCCTCTTAACATAGATACTCTCGAAGGAAAAGGCTTTACATTTAAGCTTTTTAATGCTCACGATATGCTTAATGCAATTGAAAGAGCCGTAAGCTTTTGGCACAATGAGTCAAAGAGAGAAGAACACATTAAAAATCTTATAAAATATGACAGCAGCTGGAAAAACCCAGTCTGGGAATATATGAATTTATATAGCGAACTTGTCAAATAATCTTATTGGGGAAAGTTTCAGTCTTTCGAAAATGTGTTACTGGTATAAATTGGCGATAAAAGGAAGAACAAAGATGACTTATAAAAATGAAGAATTATATAGGATACTGGAGGACGCTTGTTCCAATAATTTTGGCTGCGATTTAAAAGATGCATCAAGGCTCCAAGTGTATAAATCCCTTTGTCAAACGGTAAGATATATATTATCTAAAAAAAGAAAACTTTTTCATGACGAAATTAACTCAAATAAATCAAAACAGGTATACTATATGTCCATGGAGTTTCTTATCGGAAAATCCTTGCGTAATAATCTTTTCAATTTAAGGCTGGAAGACAATTTTCGTGAAATTCTAAACGGGCTTGGATTTAATATAGATGACCTTTACGAAATTGAGCCGGATGCAGGCTTAGGAAACGGAGGATTAGGGCGGCTTGCAGCTTGCTACATGGACTCCATGGCAAGTCTGGGAATCCCGGGAACAGGCTTTTCTATTAGGTATGAATTTGGAATATTCAAACAAAAAATAGTAGACGGATGGCAAATGGAGTTTCCCGATGACTGGCTGAGTTTGGGAGACGTATGGCTCCGCCCCAGAACCGAGGATTCCTATGAAGTAAAATTTGGCGGCTATGTTACGGAAAGTTATGAGGACGGCCAAATAAAAATAAATCATCATGATTACAGCCCCGTGCTTGCTGTTCCCTATGATATGCTTATTCCGGGCTATAATTCAGATGCCGTTGATAAACTGGTTCTTTGGAGTGCAAAAAGCCCTTCTCCCAGCGCAATCAATCTTTCTTTCTTTGTAAGAGGAGAGCATTTAAAAGCACTGGAACAAAACACGATGGCTGAAGTAATTTCAAAAGTTCTCTATCCGGCAGATGATAACTGGGACGGAAAGCGTCTGCGTCTAAAGCAGCAGTACCTTTTAGTTTCGGCCTCCCTTCAAAGCATCGTTTCAAGTCATATAAAAAAATATAACACTCTTTCAAGTCTTCCGGATAAAGTTGCAATTCACATAAATGATACTCATCCTGCTCTTTGTGTACCCGAGCTTATGAGAATTTTAATTGATGAGCACAACATGGGCTGGGATGAAGCTTGGGAAATTACACAAAAAACACTTTCTTATACTAACCATACTGTTATGAGTGAAGCTCTTGAAAGATGGCCTGAAAATCTATTTAAAGAACTCCTGCCAAGAGTGTATCAAATAGTTTCGGAAATTAACAGACGGCTCCTCTATAGGCTTAATTCCGAGTACCACAATGACATGGCCAAAATTGAATATATGTCACCCTTGTCAGGTGGTGAGGTAAAAATGGCAAATTTATGTCTTGCAGCCTGTCACACTATAAACGGAGTTTCAAAGCTCCACACTGATATATTGAAAAGCAGCATATTCAAAAATTACTACGATCTTACGCCTGAAAGGTTTACCAACGTTACAAACGGTATAGCATATAGAAGGTGGCTTTGTCAGAGCAACCCCAAGTTATGCGAGCTGCTTTCGAATCTGATAGGCGAGGGCTTTAAAAAAGATTGTATGGAACTTGAAAAATTGATGCAGTTCTATGATGATGCGTCAGTAATAGAAAGCCTGCAAAAAATAAAATACGATAACAAGGTCAAACTTTCAAAATATATTACTGATGCAAACGGTATAAATGTGGATCCTTCCTCCATATTTGATGTTCAAATAAAAAGGTTACATGAATATAAAAGGCAGCTTCTCAATGTCCTGCAAATTATTCATATGTACCGTGAAATTAAATTTAACCCAAACATTGATATTCCGCCAAGAACCTTTATATTTGCCGCAAAAGCTTCAAGCGGCTATTTTATGGCTAAGCAAATAATAAGATTAATTGTAGCCATATCAAATACCATAAACTCTGACCCTATGGTCAGAGACAAAATAAAAGTTATATTTTTAGAAGATTATAAGGTTTCATTAGCGGAAATTATTATTCCGTCCGCTGAAATTTCCGAGCAGATTTCTGTAGCCGGCAAAGAAGCTTCAGGGACCGGAAATATGAAACTGATGATTAACGGTGCTGTCACTGTCGGAACTTTGGACGGAGCTAACGTTGAGATTCACGAACAGGTCGGCAATGAAAATATGTTTCTGTTTGGGCTTAAAGCAAATGAGGTTGAGGCATTGTGGCACTCCGGATACAATCCATTATATTATGTCAGCAAAAATCCTGAGCTTAATGAAATTATGCAGATGCTGCGTTTAAGCGTATTTGGCGCAAGCTTTGAGGATATAACAAATTCATTGCTTACAAACAAATTCGGCGCAGCAGATGCTTATATGAATTTAGCAGACTTTGACGATTATGTAAGAGCTCAAAACGAAGTATCTAAAGTTTATAAAGATAAAGACCACTTTACAAAAATGTCACTTGTAAACATTGCAAAATCCGGAATTTTCTCATCTGACAGAGCAATTAAAGAATATGCAGATAATATATGGCATATTAAGTAGGTAAATTCACTATGCCACCATTGAATTTTTAGGTGGTGGAGTAAACATAAGAAAGCCGAAACCGTACAGGTTTAAGCGGCAAAATGCCACTTATACATTGCAAAAACACTAAGGCAATAAACAAATTATTGCCTTAGTGATTTTACTTGACTGGACAAAAATTTTGCTTGCTGCGCTGCCCCCCCACCTCTGTATTTTTTTCATATTTTAGGCGAAGGAAGCAGCTCATCCGGCGGCAAAAGATGTAAAAATAATGCGTCAGGGGCCTATAGTGTGTTCGGCCTCTAAGCTTAATGCGAGGTAGCGTATGCGTATTTTATATGATAGTAAATCTCAACTACATAAAAGACCTTTTGGCTGTTTAAGACAAAATGAAATTTGCCAGATTACTATTTTTATACCCAAAAGCTGCAGCACAAAAAGAGTTCTGCTTGTTCTAGAAGCAGAAGACGGGTTTTCTTTAACAGTGCCATTTGTTCTTACTGATCATACTGATGACTATGAGCATTATTCCGGCAAATTTTCAATTTATCGAAAAGGCCTTTATTATTATTACTTTAAAGTTGAAACAGAAGATACATTTTTTTCTCTTTATAAGGAAGGTTATAAAGATACCAATATGGAATACGGCTCGAAGTGGCAGCTTACCTGTTATGATGAGGATGCAGATACCCCTGATGAATTTAGGGGAACTGTGTTTTATCAGATATTTCCGGACCGCTTTAACAAGGCCGGGTTAATTAATCCGGCAGGCAAACTTACGCCTTATCGCCTCCATGAAAACCTCTATGATGTTCCGGAGTATAAGCCTAATGATGAAGGCCAAATATTAAATAATGATTTTTATGGCGGAAACTTAAAAGGCATAATAGATAAGCTTCCCTATCTTCAGGAATTGGGAGTCGGTGCAATTTATTTAAACCCCATTTTTAAGGCTTTTTCAAACCACCGGTACGATACTTGCGATTTTAAAAAGGTCGACCCCCTGTTAGGCACAGAAGAAGATTTCAAGGAGCTTTGCAGTAAATGTCACTCAAAAAATATAAAGGTAATATTAGATGGCGTATTTTCCCACGTAGGTTCAAATAGTATATATTTTGATATAAATAACATTTTTGGTAGCGGTGCATACCATAATCATTATTCGAGGTATATCAGATGGTTTAATTTTGAAGTGTATCCTAAAAAATATAAATGTTGGTGGGGAATTAAAACTTTACCTTGTGTAGATGAACTAACTCCCGAATATATGAATTATATAATATACGATGAAGATAGTGTTATCTCCCATTGGCTTAATGCAGGGGCCGATGGGTTCAGACTGGATGTTGCGGATGAGCTGCCTGACGAATTTATTATAGCTCTGCGTAAGAAAGTTAAAGAGATTAAACCTTCGGGTTTAATCTTAGGGGAGGTTTGGGAAGATGCTTCAAATAAAAAAAGTTATGGAATAAGAAGAAGATATTTTTCAGAATTTGAGCTTGACTCTGTTATGAATTATCCTATGCGTGATGTTATTATACAGTTTATAAACGGAAGTAAAGACGGAACATACCTTGCTCAAACCCTTATGACCATATGTGAAAATTACCCTCAAAGCGTAATACCTTGTCTTATGAACATCCTTTCAACTCACGACACCCCCCGAATTATTAATTTGCTTTCCGATATTGATATACCTAAAGAAAAAGAAAAAAGAGCATACAGCTTTTTACTTGGAGAAGAATTCAAAAAAGCTGTTGCAAGAGAAAAGCTTGCATCTTTTATACAGTTTGTTATTCCGGGCAGTCCTTGTATATATTACGGTGACGAAGCAGGATTACAAGGTTATGAAGATCCTTTTAACAGAAAATTTTTTCCTTGGGACAATATAAACGAAGAACTATTATCTCATTACAAAAGAATGGCAAACCTTAAAAATTCGTACGAATCATTAAAAACGGGTGAAGCAGAGATTATTAATGCTAAAGATGGCATATTTCACTTAATGCGCAAAAGCAAAAACGAAATAGTTAAAGCCGCTGCAAACAGAGGTGCTGTTCCCTACAGTGTAACTTTTAAAAAACTCATATATCTTGAAAATTGCCATGTTTCAAATGATATTATAACAGTAGGTCAAAACGGTTTTGTTTTATATCAGTAAATGGCAATTATTAAGTTCCTTTTTTCCTTGCCTGGCGCATTTATCTGCCGTATGCCTACAAAAAAGCGCCTTTTACCGCATCTTGCTCCAAGATGCAGCTATACATTATTAAATAGGTGGCTTTGGTCGCCTTTTTTAATAATTCACTAAAAAAGATGATAGACAAATGTCTATCATCTTTTCATTTAACTCAATTTTTGGGGCTTTTCACTTAATAATCAGTCAAGAGAAATGCCTATGGTCTGTGTTGCTCCATCCCATGTTACTTTATAGCCAAGACTTTCAGAAATAAATCTTAACGGTATGTATGTTCTTCCATTCTCAATAAACGGAGCACCGGCCATCATAACTCTCCTGCCGTTTACTCTTCCCTGCTTGTTGTCGATTTCAACAACAACGCTAGAGCTGTCTGTCTTAACTGTAACGGTTCTTGCTTCACTGTCCCAAGCAATATCAGCTCCGGCAGCGTCAAATACGCCTCTTACAGGAATATAGGTCAGGTTACCTCTGATCATAGGAGCAACGTCGCCCTCAGCCTTTGTTTCTCCGTTTTCAGATACATGAGTTATTGATTTGCTGCCAATAGTAAGTTTTAAGCCTTTAGTTTCATTCTTCCAGGAATCACCCTTATATACGCCTAAGAAATCAATATTAAAGCTTGAAGGATAGTCTGTTGCGTCATACTGAAGAATTATAACGTTATCACCGGCATTAAGGTTTACTGTTGTTTTAGTTGTGCCATATTTATCCCAAACGCCTTCTGCAACTGTGGGGAAATATAATTTACCCTTTGACTCGCCATTAACTGTAAGGTTTAATGATTGAGAGAAAGGATGACCGTTGTCATAACCGATTACGATTTCTTTTTGACCTGCTACATCACTTTTTACGTTAAATTTAATTCCGGCTTTAGAATCTTTGTTAGCCTCCCATATGGTCAAAGCCACGCAGCCGCTGCCCAAGTAGCCTTCATGATCACAATTAACTCTAGCTGAATCAAAAATTTCCGCATTTTCGGCCTGATAAATTGTATAGGGTCTCTTATAAAAATTGCTGTAAAGGACTACAGATGCTTTGTCGTTAGCACGGCTAAGCTCCGGTCCGGTTCCAGGTTTAGGTCCGGTTGTTGCTGCATCTTCTGCCATAACAGCAACTGCCATACAAGCAACCATAACAACTGCTAAAACAAGTGATAAAAACTTTTTCATTACGTTTTCCCCCTTAAAAATAGAATATTTTGCTTAACATAATATTATCATAAAAGGATTTATAAGTCAATATTTTCTGCCAAATATCTTATAATCTTTGCCTTTCTAAATCTGACTTTTAAAGGTATAAACGATACGCTTCCCGGCATCTGATTTCATTGGGACTTTTCTTCCAGCCCGACAAGGTTTTCATCTCTTTTAAAAGGCTCGCTGAAAGGAAGTCCGTTAAACTGGTCTGTCTTTTCGCCTTCTATAAGGAACTGAACGCTTGTTATCTGCTTCATTTGGGTCAAGGAATTTACAACTGAATATACTGAAAGCTCAGCGTTAGCTGTAGATGACATAAACTCTTTAGAAAAGTTAACATAGCAAATCTGGTCCTTAGTCTCCATTGATAACAGCTTCGTATCTGATGAAATAACTCGTTCGTGGTTTTCCTTCGGGCCTTTTAAAAGCTCGGTTATAATAGTTTTTTCCATGGTTTCGTTATCATTAATAGCAACAATTCTTTTTTCTTCTACAAGCTTGGATTTGTCTTCGGACGCATAGTAAAGGGTAATTGAAGTTGTTTGATTTTTACCTATTTCATCATCCTGAATTACATTTTCCATAGAAAGAGGTCCGATATCCCCACCTGTGGATTCATATTTCATAAAGCGCCCATTTACCAATATCTGAACCTCCGTAACACCTTGCAAAGAACACAAAGTATTTACAACACTATAGCGGGCAAGGAGCCTGTCTGCATTGTTCTCCGTCTTCTCAAATTCCTGAGAAAAGTTTACCGTTACTGTGTTTCTTTCTAAGCTATAATCGATTAGGTCGGTATCCTTAGGTATAACCCGTGAATGCTTTTGAGAAACTGGACCTTTTAAAAGTTCACCAATAACCTTCTTAATGCTGTCATTTATGTTGTCTGACTTGGAAATTTCTCTTGTTTCGGGAACAATAGAAAGATGATTTGAGTCCGCAAAATAAACTGAAACTGTCATTTGCTCTCCGGAACAACCTGTAAAACCTAAAGCTGCAGCAAGCAGTATTACAAAAATTAAGCAAAGCTTCTTCAATTATTTCACCTCTCTTAAGCTGTCGGAAGGAATATTCTAAAGGTGCTTCCTTTTCCTTCTTCACTTTGAACCTCTATGTGTCCTCCATGCATTTTTACGGCACTTAGGGCAATGGAAAGCCCAAGCCCGGTTCCACCTGTTTCCCTGGAACGTGCTTTATCAATTCTATAAAAACGGTCAAATATTTTCTTTATTTCATCGTTTGCCATACCTATTCCTGTATCTTGTACGGTGACAATTGCGTCCTTATTCTCCTTTTCCAGATAAATATTTACGTTTCCGCCTTCCTGAGTGTATTTAATGGCATTATCCGTTATATTATATATAGCTTCCCAAATTTTATTTTCTTCCATAAGTACAAATACATCATTGTTACTGTTAAAATTTAAAGTAACGCCGCTTTTTTCGGCTATGTTAGTCAGAGATGAAACAACACCTGTTATAATATCTTTTAAATTTGAGGTTATAAAGGTCTTATTTGTATCATAGCTTGCAGCATCCATTTTGGTAAGGTCTAAAAGGTCATTTATAATTCTTGTAAGCCTGTCCACCTCATTGTTCATGTCATTTAAAAACTCCCCGGTCATTTCAGGATTGTCTGCTCCCGATTCAAGCAGGGAATCACATATAAGCTTTATGGAACTTAGGGGTGTCTTAAGCTCATGAGATGCATTTGATACAAATTCCGTTCTCTTTTGCTCTAAAAGCGAAATCTTATCCATAAGGGAATTGAAGCTGTCTACCAATTCTCCTATTTCACCCGGTGCCTTTATATCTATTTTATTTTTCTGATCGTTTTCCGAGAAACTTTTTATTTTTCTGATCAAGGCTTCAACAGGTGCGGTAAGCATATTTGCAAACATAATACTAATAATACCTACTGTAACACAAAGAAGAAGGGTAAGCCAGTTCATGCTCTTCTCGATATCGCTTATAACTGTCCCGATTTCGTCAGCTGAAGCCTCAATATAGACAGACCCTGTAACACTTCCCTGATTCATAATAGGCACAGAGCAAGCC
Source organism: Bacillota bacterium (assembly GCA_030705805.1). Taxonomy (GTDB): domain Bacteria; phylum Bacillota; class Clostridia; order CAKSNL01; family HGM11501; genus JAUZPY01. The sequence continues at coordinate 14,548 of JAUZPY010000022.1, forward strand.
GTATTTACCCCGCCGGAACTTTGAACCTTGTTATATACGGTTTGACCCTTCAGAGCACTGAGCACCATGCCGGAAAGTCTGACCTTTCCTTTTGAATCGGCATAAATGTTTACAGTATTATCAAAAATTATAGAAGCTTCATTATCTGTTACGATAACTCTTATATCTTTGCCAACGTTTAACTGAACAAGGTTGTCGTCCATGGTATCTTCGATTTCTTCTGTAGACAGCTGACTAATGTCCGTAGCAATTATATTGGCTTTCGTCATCATATTGACTTTATTTTCATTGTACAAATATTCACTTAAAGCATCAACTACATAAGCTCTAAGTACGGTGACGGATAAAACTATTATAACAAGATAGGTTACTGCGAGCCTTATTTTAAAGCTTGCAAAGACTTTTTCAATAATTGCCCTGATTTTTTGTAAAACATCAGTCCTCTTTAAAATAATAACCTACCCCCCACTTTGTCAGGATATATGTGGGCTTAGCCGGGTCAGGCTCAATTTTTTCTCTAAGCCTTCTTACGTGTACATCAACAGTCCTGATATCACCAGGATAATCATAGCCCCAAATAATATCAAGCAGTGACTCCCTGGAATAGACCTTCCCGGGATTAGAAACAAATAAATCCATAAGGTCAAATTCCTTGCTGGTAAGTTCAACCGTTTTACCCTCTATGGTTGCTTTTCTCAAATTGTAATCTATTGATACGTTGCCAAGCTTTACAATCGTATTATCTTTTTCAGTTTCAGTATTACTGCTTCTTCTGATTATAGCTTTAACCCTTGCTTTAAGTTCAAGTATATTAAAAGGCTTTGTAAGATAGTCGTCCGCTCCGTATTCAAGACCCATAATTTTATCCATATCATCTGCTTTTGCAGTAAGCATAATTATGGGCACATTGGAAAAGTCCCTAACTATTCTGCAAACCTCAAGACCATCAATTTTAGGCAGCATAAGGTCAAGGATAATCAGGTCGATAGTCTTATCCCTCGCAAGCTTAACGGCTTCCTCTCCGTCATACGCTGTCTCAACCTTATATCCATCCTGTTCAAAATTAAACTTTATTCCCTTAACCAAAAGTTTTTCGTCATCTACTATAAGTATTTTCATTCAAAGCCGCCTTTCCCCGAGTTAGATATTTTCATTGTTATTAAGCATAAGAGAGTCAACTCTATATGCCCTGCCCTTGTTAAATTTCCGCCCTTCTTAGCTTGTCGATTTTGCAAGGCGTCAGGTGCTGCGATTCTTACGCGCCTAAAAAGGCAAAAACTTTCCTAAGGGCAAAACCTGAGAGTTTTAAAGGAGCAAAGTTTTTGTAAGTGAATACGTATGTATTCACGAGCATTTTAACGCATTACTTTCGGGAAGTTTGCCTTTTAAAACCACATAGGGGCGAATCTCTCTTATGCTTATACGTTAAGGTGCCTATAATTATTCATTTTTATCATAACACAAACTAAATTTAAGTTCAATAGAATTAAAAAATTTTTATTATATCGTAAACAAATCAGAGTAAATTTATTTCAGTTTTGTAATAAATGTCGGGGAAGCAAAGGAGCCTTTATTTACCACAAAAAAACGGATGCAAAGCATCCGTTTTATTCTTAATCGCTTAAAACATATACAACACACTTTTTTCTTCCGAACTGAATACAGTCGCTGTAAGCATTCATAAACAAGTCAACAATATTGCCTTTAATCGCTCCTCCGGTATCGCCGGCAACACAGTATCCGTAAGACCATGACCCGTCTGCTGCCGCAATATAAAGCTTTGTTCCAAGGGGAATTACTCTTGGGTCAACCGCTACTACCCCAACCTGAGAAGTTCTTCCGGAGGCGGTAGTTCCTTTATCGCAGTACGCGGTAGCACTGAAATTAAGAACCTGTTTATATTTATAACCATTTATAGTTTTTGTCTCTTCGGTTGCCATCTTAGAAATAACAGGAACTGCTTTCTGTCCGTACTCTATTACTTTTGAAACAGGACTCTTAGTTACAGCCTCTGTACTGTCCCTCTTATATTCAACACCGTTATGGTATGTGACAAGGCTTGTCACTTTCTTCTCACCCACAGAACCTTCAGCAACAACTTGCTCTGTTCCTATTTGCATATTGTCGTTTGGTCGTCTTATAACTTCAAACGGTACAGAAACGGTATCTTCAATTGTGGCCTTTGTTACTCTTATAATAACGATTTCCATACCTTGACTGATTTCAGTTCTGACAGAAGGGCAAATTATATCCTCTTTGCCTACTGCTACTCCTGACTTCTCAATAATATCACGTACCGTACCTTTGCTTGCATAAACGACAGCTTCCGTTCCTCCTGCACTCACCGATACAGGATATGCTCTTACAACCTTACAAGCTTCGCCGTTTTCAAGTGTGCCGCCCTTTCCGGTTGATTCTAACACTATGGAGTCATTTGCTCCTAATTCAATTGCATTTGTTTTTTCCAGTTCATAAGTAGAAATTGCATTAGTGCCAATGTTAATATAATTTCCGTCAACCAAAACTTTTATTGTTTTATATCTTTTTATTCTGATCTCGGAAGTAGTAGTAAGTCTTGTGTCTAAATCAGGACTCACTATATCCTTGCTGCTAAGCTTTACGTTCGCATCCTCTAAAATTTCACCAACTGTTTTAACCTCGGACTCTATAGTTATATTATTTTCGTCGTCTTTTAATGTTACTTGAATGCCATTCGCATATACATAATAATTTAAGGATGCTGTAGCTAGCATTAATGCAAGGACACATGAAAATATTCCGCCTTTATTAAGCAGGAACGCTTTCAGTTTTCCTTTCATAAATAGTCCTCCTAAATTTTTATTGGTAAATTTTATACATTAATCTTTTACCAATTTGTACCATTCTATTCATAATTCTCTAAAAGTATAACTAAATTGTTACAAAATGTCAAGTTTTTTTTCGTAATTTTTAAAATTTGTAACAATTAAATCCCTAGAAAATAGGCACTTTTGCCCTGTTTTTTATGGCATTTTTTAACTGAAAATTGTTACAAACTTTTTAAAATAATTCGTCATAAAAAGTATGCATTTTACGTATATATTGTATAATAGGGAATAAATTACCGGGACAAACCACTAAAATAACTTTGTATAAAAAATTGCAAAAAAAGAGAGTTTTAATCTCTTAGAATTATAAATTATAAAAAATCATACTTTTTTTGCGAATATTAAGCATATTTTTTTAAAAATTTTACCTTTTTTAATCTAAATAAACGCAAAAAAAACGTTTTTGCCCTCAATAAATTAAGGGTAAAAACGTTTTTTATTTCCTTATTTTACTTTTGCAATCTTTCCTTTAAAAGTTCTGATACTAACTTTGCATCAGCTTTGCCGGAAGTCTTACGCATTACCAAACCGATAAGAGCTTTTATGGATTTTTCTTTCCCGCCTTTATAGTCGGAAGCAGCTTTTGGATTTTCATCGATAACATTTTTCACAATTTCAAGCAGATCATCGCCGGATACCTTCTGAAAGTCCGAAATGTCAAAAAGTTCTTCAAAGCTCTTCCCCTCCTTTAACATTCTGTCAACAACGGTTTTTACAAAACTTGCGGGAATACTGCCGTCTTGTAGCAACACTACCTGTGCCAAGTCAAAAGGAGTGACGGAAATTTTAGCTCCTTCTTTTTCTTCTTCGGTCAAAAGGTTACGATACACATGATTTAGCATTAAGCTTAAACTTAACTTAGGATTTTTTGAAATTTTTACAATTTCCTCAAAATAGTCTGCCAGCTTCGGATACTTTATTATTTCCTCTGCGTCCTTTTGTCTGACTTTCATTTCTTCAACATATCTTTTAATGCGGCTTTGGGGCAATTCGGGAAGCTTTTCGGCTAGCGAAGCTATCCTTTCATCAGATACATATATATATGGAAGGTCAGGTTCGGGAAAATACCTGTAATCCTGGGTTTCTTCTTTGGAGCGCATAGTCTCGGTTTTTCCTGTCTGGGCATTAAACCGCCTTGTTTCCTGCTTAATCTTCTGACCCTTTTCGATTAGATTTACCTGCCTTAAAAATTCATATTCAATAGCTTTTACTATATAAGCAAAAGAATTGACATTTTTAATTTCCACTCTGCTGCCGGGATTTTCGCCGGGAACTTTAACGGAAAGATTAACATCACATCTTAAAGAGGCCTCCTGCATTTTGCAGTCGGATACATCTATAGTCTTCATTATAAGTCTTAAGGTTTCAAGATATTCTTTTACCTCGGAAGATGTGCAAAAGTCAGGCTCCGTAACAACTTCGATTAAAGGAACTCCGCCTCTGTTATAGTCTATTAAAAGCTCATTATTTTCATGTATCAGCTTACCTGCATCCTCTTCAATGTGTATTCTTTTAATTCTTATAGCATGACCATCTGACAAAGTAATGTGCCCGCTTTTAAGCAGCGGCATATCATACTGTGAAATTTGGTAGGCTTTGCATAAATCAGGATAAACATAATTTTTCCTGTCCATTCTGGAAACCTTTGAAACCTTGCAGTTTACGGCAAGGCCTGCCATTATGGCATAGTCAACCACCGCCTGATTAAGTTTTGGCAAAGTGCCGGGCATACCTGTACAGATGGGGCAGCATGACGTATTAGTCTTCTGCCCAAAGGAGACCGGGCAGCTGCAAAATATTTTAGATGAGGTTTTCAGCTCAATATGTGTTTCAAGGCCTATTACCGGTTCATATTTCAAAGCTGTATGCTCCCCCTTTCGGCTTCTTATAAATAATTTGATTAGCGTCCTCAAATTTATATGCAACGTTAAGCAGAAGTTTTTCAGAAAAGTTCCTGCCCATAAGCTGCAATCCAACAGGCAATCCGCTGTTATCAAATCCGCACGGAACGCTCAAGGCCGGATATCCGCAAATATTGGCGGTTACCGTACACAAATCCGATAAATACATATCTATAGGGTCTTTTAATTTCTCCTCTTCTTTAAATGCTGTCACTATAGATGTGGGGGAAAGCAAAACATCGACCTTTTCAAAAGCTTCATCAACACTTTTTTTAATTAGCTGCCTTATTGACATGGCTTTTTTGTAGTAATTTTCGTAGCGGCCTGCGCCAAGGACATAATTTCCCATCATAATTCTCTGCTTAACCTCAGAGCCAAAGCCTTCACTTCTCGTTTTTCTGATCATTTCATCTATACTTTCGTAATCCTTTGTTCTATATCCATAACGGACTCCGTCATACCTGGCTAAATTTGATGAGGCCTCGGCACAGGTTAGAATGCAATACACCGGCATAGCAAGATCAAGATTGTCAATTCTAAGTTCTGTTATATCAGCACCAAGGCTTTTCAAGCTTTCGCAGGAATCCTTTATACTTTTTGATATTTCACCGGAAAGCTCCCGGGTCAAATTTTTTATTATCCCTATTTTTACGCCTTTTATATCCCTGTTAATATCCTCAAAACATTTATCTCTCTTTTTGCCGGAGCAAGTAGCGTCAATAGCGTCATAAGCGGAAATCGTATCAAACACTATTGCCGTATCTTCCACTGTAGTTGCCAACACTCCGATCTGGTCAAAGCTTGAAGCAAAGGCTATCATTCCATTCCTTGACACCGCTCCGTAAGTTGGTTTTAAGCCGACCACTCCGCAAAAGGAAGCCGGCTGCCTTACAGAACCGCCGGAATCGCTGCCTAGGCTATAAACAGCCATATCGGTCGCCACCGCCGCCGCTCCGCCTCCGGAGGAGCCTCCCGTGACTCTTTCGTAATTATATGGGTTTTTTGTTCTTCCGTAATAACCGGTTTCACAGGATGAGCCCATGCTGAATTCGTCCATATTATTTTTACCTAAAAGCACCGCTCCCTGTTCATATAATTTTTCAACTACAAAAGCATCATAAACAGGAATATAATTGCTTAATATCTTCGAAGCGCAGGTTGTCAGTATCCCTTTGGTAGACAAATTGTCTTTAAAGGACATGGGAATGCCGGAAAGCAGAGGCACCTTTTCGCCTTTTGCAATTTTTTCATCAGTAGCTTTGGCTGCTTTAAAAGCTTCCTCCTGAGTTACTGTAATATAAGAATTAATTTCACTGTCAAATTTTCTTATATTTTCAAGATACTTAGATGTAAGCTCTAAAGACGTTATTTCCCCATTTATCAGCTTTTCATGAAGCCTTACTATTTTCCCCTTCAATTATTTCACCTCCGGCAAAGAAAAAAATCCGTCCTTTACTGTAGGTGCATTTGATAATATATCAGATTGTTCAAAAGGGACACAAGAAGTGTCATTTCTAAGATTATCGGAATTTTCAAATATAAAATCAGCATGGGCCCCAGCTTTTTCAATCAAATCTGTAAAAGTTATAACCGACTGCATACGATTCTTAAAGCTGTCAATTTCATCATCTGTTAAATTAAACATTGAAAGGCGAGCAAGCCTTTCTAATTCTTCTTTTTGCATGGTTTTCTCCTTAAAACTCCGAAATTTTGCAAACGGCAGCTCCTCTAAGAGCTGCCGCATTTTTTATAAAACGTTTTCAAGTCTTTTCTTTCTGATAAAGGCAAGCTTTGATATGGGCTTGTCCATTTTTAGCTTAACAATCATTTCAGCATGGTTTGCCGTCAAAATCTCCTCACCTGCTTCATTTTCCATAGTTCCGACTTTTTGTACCCAGAACTTACCCTTTGGCTCCATAATTTCAACTTCATCTCCGGTGCTGAATTTATTTAGCTGATTTAATACCGCTATTCCTGTTTCGGGGTCATAGCCTCCAGCGGTAGCAACCACATCATAGTTTCTTATATAGGAGTTAGTAGCATATACTTCGCCCGGTCTTCCGAAGAAAAAACCGGTATCATACATTCTGTGGCTGACTTTTTCAAGCTCCGTTTTAAGATCAGGGTCATATACATAATTTTCACGGTCAGATAAATAGGAGTCTATAGCTTCACGATAAGCCTTTACAACAGTTGCCACGTAGTAAGCAGTCTTTATTCTGCCTTCAATTTTAAGGCTGGTTATACCGCTTTCAATAAGCTCCGGAATATGCTCTATCATACACATATCCTTTGAGTTAAATACAAAAGTCCCACGCTCGGTTTCCATTATAGGCATATACATTCCGGGACGCTTTTCTTCCATTATATAATACTTCCATCTGCAAGGCTGTGCGCACTGTCCCATATTGGAATCTCTGGCTGCTAAATAATTGCTTAAAAGGCACCGTCCCGAATAGGACATGCATATTGCGCCGTGACAAAATACTTCAATTTCGGCATTTGTATTTTTAACTATCTCACGAATTTCTTCTAAAGAAAGTTCTCTGGCAAGTACAACCCTTTTAGCACCAAGATTATGGTAAATTTCAACGGTTCTGTAATTTGTAACGCTGGCCTGAGTGCTTATATGAATTTCAAGGCCGGGTGCAGTCTTTTTAACAAGTTCCATAACGCCGAGATCAGATACGATAACTGCGTCTGCGCCAAGCTCACTTATTTCCTTAATAAAGTCACCCATAACCAAAAGATCAGCATTGTGGGGAATTATGTTAAGGGTCACATATACCTTTTTCCCTCTTTTATGAGCAAATTCAATGCCTTCTTTAAGTTCATCATGGGTAAAGTTTTCTGCTGCTGCACGAAGCGAAAACTGCTCGCCCCCCAAGTATACTGCATCAGCACCGTATTCAATTGCAATTTTCAGCCTGTCCAGGCTTCCCGCAGGTGCTAAAAGTTCAATTTTTTTCATCCGATAGTCATTCCTTTACAGATATTGCTACTCCGTTTCCAATAGGCAAAACGGAGGTTGTGAGTCCATCAAGACCCGATATAAGCTTTAAATATTCATTCATCCTTTTTACAATAGTTACCTTCCTTTTTTCAGTATCTATTGCATCCGTTACTTCTCCTTTATATAATACATCGTCCGATACTATGATTCCTCCCGGCTTTAATAGCTTCAGACAGTAAGGCAAAAATTCCGAATACTGTCCTTTCGCTGCGTCAAGAAATATCATATCAAAACAACCGTCTAACCAGGAAAGCGCTGTAACGGCTTCTTCCTCTACTACTTTTATTATGTTTTCAAGATGAGCTTTTTTTATATTTTCTCCGGCACGGGAAGCAGCATTCGAATACCTTTCAACGGTAATCAATTCACCGTCTTCATCCATATATTGTGCCATTACGATGGCAGAATATCCAATAGATGTGCCAAGCTCTAAAATACGCTTTGGCTTTTTAAGCATTACCAGCGTTCTTAAAAGCTGCGCTACCTCAGGCTCAATTATAGGTGCGTAAGTATTTGTATCTGCAGCTTCCTTCTCAAGAGATGCTAAAAGTTCATCCCTTTGAGGCAGCAGAGATCTTAAATATTCTTCAAGATATGACGGTACTATTGTATCCATAAAAATCACCCATATAATATTATTACATAAACCTGCCATTTGCAAGCAAAAAAATAAATTCACCAAAATAAAGCTGCACCCTTCTTAATTAGTCATGTGTCATATCACATATCTAACTTTTTGGGTGCAGCTTTATTTTGGTGAATTTATTTTTTATTTAATTTTTTTTATTTCCAGTTCAATTTCACCCATAGGTGCCATTGCTGTAACTACTTCCCCGATTTTGCTGCCGATTAAAGCCCTGCCAATGGGCGATTCGTCAGATATCTTGCCGTTTAACGGATCAGCTTCAGCACTGCCAACCAGCGAATAAGTTATCTCCATATCCATAGTCTTGTTATATATTACAACAGTAGCTCCGATTCCGACAACTTCTGAGCCAATGTCTCCCTCATCAATTATCTTAACGTTGTTTAAAATGTTTTCGAGCTCTGCAATTCTTGCTTCAAGTTTTGCCTGTTCATCTTTAGCTTCATCATATTCACTGTTTTCAGATAAATCGCCATAACTTCTAGCAAGCTTAAGATGCTCTGCAACTTCTTTTCTTCGGGTGGTCTTTGAGTATTCCAGCTCTTTTTGAAGATCCCTTAAGCCTTTTTCAGTTAATAAATATTGTTTATCTGCCATAGCAACCATTCTCTCCTTTACTGCTTTATAAAGCATACGGGAATTATACCCGATATTTCGGTTTTTGTCAATATATTAAATTTGACATATTTTGTTAATTATTGTTAGTAATTAGTTGTATTATTTTATGCTTATTTTAATGCCCGTTCCGCCCGGAACCGCCGATTCAACCTCGCCGATTGAAAGAGGTCTGCCTTGAAGCGATGAAAGTTCCGCTATAGGTCCTCCGTAATACCTTAAATTATTGTTTCCGATACATCCTTTACCATTTATGTCAAAGCCTATTTTGATACCCTTAAAGTGTTTATATTCATTTTTTTCGGTAAATATTATAATATCAGATTCATAAGCACTTTTTTCCGAAAGCACAGGAAGTGCCGCTCCGCATTCATAATACAGCTCTTCCGATAATTCATCGTTTACATTTGAAAGATATAAATTTTTAAACTTTGATAAAAGCCTTTCTAGCATTTCTTTGTCTGCTCCCGCCCCCATTACAGTCACCTGTGCCTTGTCCGGATCAATCTTGTATTTTACGGAAGCTTCCCATGCTATGTTAGGGCATAGCTTTAAAAATAGATTCTCGCCGGTCGGCCTTATCATTCTTTCCGCCGTAATGGGTAACTTATCAAAAAAGGCATTAGAAAATATTGCCCCGTCATACTCAAAAAGACGGGCATCAAGCTTTTTTGTTTTTTTCGAACTTGCTTTTTTTAAAGTAGCTGTGTTAAAAGGTAAATGAACAACGGTAACGTATCTTTGTTCTTTCTCTTCAAAGGGGGCATTCAATTGACGTTTTGCGCCAAAAAATGTTAGCGGAGTATCTCCGTTTTTAAAAAAATATATTTTCATAAAAATTTTTTCTCCGGAAAATTATAATTTTATACTTCGTATAATATGATTTCTATGCCGGTATTATGAAAAATATTTTAAAAATAACTCTTTACAAAATATTTTTTTTATTGTACTGTATATTAAAATTGGTTGGCATTAGGTTCGAAATTTTAATATGTCATTATTTGTATCTAAATTTTAAACGTAATGTGACAAGGAAGGAGTAATATATTTATGCACCGAGTATATTATCTTCTTTGGTTAAAACATATGGGTCTTTCCTCAAATTCAAAATTTCTTGAAGCTCTTGATTACTTTGGCTCACCCGAGGAATTATTTGAAGCAGACCGTGAAGCTTATGAAGAAAGCAGTATGTTTAATGTAAAGGAGCTTAATTACCTATGTCTGAAGGATACCTCTTGGGTTGAAAAAGAGATTGAACTCTGCAATAAAAACAGAGTATATCTGGTAGACTATTATAGTAAATATTATCCTCCTCTGCTTCGTAAAACTCCGGAACCTCCGTTAGTTTTATATGTTCTTGGAGATAAATCCTGCCTGACCTCTGA
>JAUZPY010000023.1 GCA_030705805.1 Bacillota bacterium
TCAATATTGATTTTTCAAATTACAAAGGGCAGACAGTAAAACTGAAAGCTGATTCTTACAGCAAAGAAGGAAAGCTTTTAACTGAAAGCGAAATTACTATAAAGGTGGAATAATCATAATTTTATAGTTTGCTTTGCCCCTCGGGCTGCCGGCATAGTCTATAATCTCAGCAAAAAGCTTCTCACTTATATGAAGCGCCGCTATTAAAATAGCAATCTGTTATTCAAGAAAATCATATTTTATTTCCGGCTTGCAGATTCAGTTGCGTTCGTACAGGCAAACCGTGAGTCTACCGGAACTTTGGATTATTTATAGCCTGAAGAAAAAAAAGTGCGGCAGAAATTTCTGCCGCACTTTTTTAGTTGCAGAAAATATGACTGCCAATAACGGTAACAATCGGTCTGGAACGAATCCATTTATTAGTAGCAGTATTAGGATTATAGTAATAAATTGCACCGCCGGAAGGATCCCAGCCATTAAGGGCATCTTTTGCAGCCCTTAAACTGTTTGCTTCCATCATTGCGTGTATCTGCCCATCCTGTATTGCGGTAAATGCACCAGGTTGATAAATTACCCCTGCAATGGTCCCCGGAAAGGATGGATGACGTGTTCTATTTAATATAACTGCTCCTACAGCAACTTGGCCTTCATAAGGTTCTCCTCTTGCTTCACCATTAATTAGCATAGCTAATAGATTAACATTGGTATTGGACGAATCGGTACTTCCTGTAGGTAAGCCTATTGCAGCCAGCGTAGCATTGCCTGCAACACCATCAGGGTTAAGGCCGTTGGCCTTTTGAAATTTCTTAACTGCGCTTGCCGTTTGTGAGCCATATACGCCATCTACATTGCCATAAAAATATCCCCATTGTTTTAATCTTCGCTGTATAGCAACTACTTCGTCACTTTGAGTTCCGATTTTTGAAAGAGCAAATAAGGTTTTATCCGTATCGTAGGAAATAAAACTTGCCATTATGGTAAAAGCCAAAAGAAAGCAAGCAAGTTTTGTCTTTATATCCTTCATAAAACACCTCCGTGTATACTGCTATTTTTGGTATGTTTTATTGAATTTATTCATTGTTAAGCCATATTTGGGTAGTATATTTTGGAAAAAAGGTAATTAATTTTAAAAGAAATCAAATTTTTAATAAGATATTCCCAAATAATTCATTAAATGGAAGATGATTCATTTAACCCTTCTTTAAATAAAAAAGGAAAAATTTTGGTTATATGTTAAAATAGGTAAAAGACTACGAAGTTAGTAACTGGGGCCTTTATTTTTCAATTTTGGGATAGTTTCCCAATTGGAAATTAAAACTTCATATATACTTGTCCGCTACTCCGGCTCTTTAGCGGAGCACCTAAGAATTTTTTCTGTCGGTGGTGCAGACAGGTTTTGCCAATACTTTAAGTATCGGTGGGTTTAAGCTGCACTACGCGGCGGGAAAGAAGAAAAATGTTTAAAAAGGGATTTTTTCAAAAAAAAAAGAAGATTATTTCTTAAAAAAGTTATAGAAAACGCTTGACACCAAACTTTGGATATGGTATTATGTACAAGGTTGGCCTATGTAGGCCTGCTTTTGGTGCGAAAAAAAGCACTTTTGACTGCCGATGATGCACGAGGTTGCGGCGAGAGCCGGTTTTCGTGCTGAGGAAAGTCCGATTCAGAGAAACCGGGCGAAAGCGCAGGTAAGCGCTGATATTGGAGCGAGAGGATTGTGTGGATTCTTAGGCTCTTAACCCAGCCCACGCTGGGTTTTAATAATAGCCGGGATGAAACACCCGGTACAGTGTTTACCCAATTTTTCTGAGTCTCCCAAAAAACAAATATGGAAATAATTAAGGAGGCGAATTGTACAAATGGCAAAACAAAAAATAAGAATCAGGTTAAAGGCTTATGACAATGTTCTTCTTGACCAGTCCACAGAGAAAATTGTGGAAACAGCTAAAAGAACAGGCTCTACAGTATCAGGTCCTATTCCTCTTCCTACAGAGAAAGAAATTGTTACTATATTAAGAGCGGTTCATAAGTACAAGGATTCCCGTGAGCAGTTTGAAATGAGAACTCACAAGAGACTTATCGATATTCTTACTCCCACACAGAAGACAGTCGAAGCTTTAGGCAGACTTGATGTTCCTGCCGGTGTTCAGGTTGAAATTAAACTTTTAACAAATACGAAATAAAAAACATCAAAGACTCCGGTTTACCGGTCAATGTTGGCGAAAGCCAACCAATAACCATTATTAAAGGAGGATATTTCATGGAAAAGGCAATTATCGGAAAGAAAATTGGAATGACACAGATTTTTGCATCTGACGGCAAGGTAGTCCCAGTAACCGTTGTAGAAGCCGGCCCCTGCACAGTAGTTCAGAAGAAGTCTTTGGATAATGACGGATATGAATCTGTACAGATAGGTTTCACAAATCTCAAGGAAAAGCACATAACAAAGCCAATTAAAGGTCACTTTGATAAGACAGGCACAGCTCCTAAAAGATTTTTAAGAGAGTTCAGACTTAATGATTGTGCCGCTCTTAATGTTGGCGATGAAATTAAGTGTGATGTTTTTGCTGAAGCTGACAAGGTTGACGTAATAGGTATTTCAAAAGGTAAAGGATTTGCAGGTACCGTAAAGAGATTTAGAACTCACAGAGGCCCTATGGCTCATGGATCCGGTTATCACAGAGGCCCCGGTTCAATGGGTGCTTGCTCTACACCTTCAAGAGTACTTAAGGGTAAGAAGCTTCCCGGTCATATGGGTGTTGACAGAGTTACTGTATTAAACCTTGAAGTTGTTAAAGTTGATGCTGAAAGAAATCTGCTTTTGATAAAGGGCGCAATCCCCGGTCCTAAGGGCGGAATTGTTACAGTCAGAAACGCTATTAAAGCGTAAGACTATAAGGAAGGAGGAATTTAAATGCCTAGAACGGATTTATATGATATGAATGCGGCTAAGGTAGGCGAGATAGAGCTTTCAGATGCACTGTTTGGTCAGGAAATTAACAAAGCTGTGCTTCACACAACAGTAGTTAATTATCTTGCAAACCAGAGGCAGGGCACACAGTCTACCAAGACACGCACAGAAGTAAGCGGCGGCGGTGCAAAGCCGTTCAAACAGAAGGGCACAGGCCGTGCAAGACAAGGCTCCATAAGAGCACCTCAGCATGTAAAAGGCGGTATTGCACTTGGACCTAAGCCGAGAGACTACAGATATTCTTTGAATAAAAAGGTGAAAGTAGTTGCTTTGAAGTCTGCATTAAGTGCAAAATTACTTGAAAATAGCATTTTCGTAATTGACGATCTTAAGCTTGACGAAGTTAAAACCAAGAAAATGGCAGAGCTCATCTCAAAGCTGGGCGACGCTAAAAAGGCACTTGTCGTAACTATGGACAAGGATTCTAACATTTATCTTTCCACAAGAAATATAGAAGGTGCCAAGGCTTCCTTCGTTGGTATGTTAAATGTTTATGATATACTTAAGTATGACAAGCTGATTGTAGCTAAGGATGCAGTTGAAAAGCTTCAGGAGGTGTACGCATAATGAGAACAGTATACGATATTATAAAGAAGCCTATCATTACTGAAGGAAGTATGGCTCAGATTGCTGATAGAAAGTATACTTTTGAAGTAGAACTTACAGCAAACAAGATAGAAATTAAAAAGGCTATTGAGGAAATATTCCCCGGCACCGAGGTGGAGAAGGTTACCACCAGCAGAGTCCTTGGTAAAATTAAAAGAATGGGTAATAACCAGGGATCTAGACCTGACTGGAAAAAGGCCGTTGTTAAACTGACAGAAAACAGCAAGACAATTGAGTTCTTTGATGGTCTTATATAATCGGCACGCAATAAATGAAAGTTAGGAGTGAATAAAATGGCTATTAAAAAATACAATCCTACTTCTCCTGCGCGCAGACAGATGACAGTTTCCACCTATGAGGAAATTACATCCACAACCCCCGAACGTTCACTGTTAGAACCTTTGAATAAACATGCCGGCAGAAATTCTTACGGCAGAATTACGGTTCGTCACAGAGGCGGCGGCAACAGGAGAAAGTACAGAGTTATTGACTTCAAGAGAGATAAAATGGACATAAAGGGAACCGTTATGACCATTGAGTACGATCCCAACAGAAGCGCAAATGTTGCACTTGTACAGTACGAGGATGGAGAAAAGAGATATATCCTTGCTCCCCTTGAACTGAAGGTAGGAGATGTTGTACTGTCAAGTGAAGCAGCTGACATTAAACCCGGTAACTGCCTTCCGATAAAGGCAATTCCGGTAGGTACAATTATTCATAACATAGAGATTTCAAAGGGTAAGGGTGGTCAGCTGGTTAGAAGTGCAGGCAACAGCGCACAGCTTATGGCAAAAGAAAATGAATACTCCCAGGTAAGAATGCCCTCCGGAGAAGTTAGAATGATAAGATTGGAATGTAAGGCTACAATCGGTCAGTTAGGAAATATTGATCATGAAAACGTATCTCTCGGTAAAGCCGGAAGAACACGTCACATGGGTATACGTCCTACAGTCCGTGGTGTTGTAATGAACCCCAACGACCATCCTCATGGTGGTGGTGAAGGTAAGTCACCAATTGGTATGCCGAGCCCTGTTACCCCTTGGGGTAAGCCTGCTCTCGGTTTTAAGACTCGTAAGCACAAAAAGCATTCCAACCAGTTCATCGTTAAAACCCGTAACGGCAAATAACGAAAGGAGGATTTATAAATGGGACGCAGCGTAAAGAAAGGCCCCTTCGTTGAAGAAAGGTTATACAGCCGTATAACAAAAATGAACGAAAGCGGCGAAAAAAGAGTTGTCAAGACATGGTCAAGATCTTCCACAATTTTCCCGGACTTTGTTGGTCACACAATTGCTGTTCATGACGGCAGAAAGCATGTTCCGGTATATGTAACAGAGGATATGGTAGGTCATAAACTTGGTGAATTCGCACCCACAAGAACCTTTAAGGGCCATGCAGGTGCTAAGACAACCGGTAAATAATTCGAATATCTCGTAAGAGAGGAGGAATTTGTCGATGGAGGCAAGAACAGAAGCGAAAGCAATTGCACGCTATATTCGCATTTCACCAAGAAAGGTGAATGTTGTTAACGACCTCATCAGAAACAAACCAGTTGGTGTAGCTCTCGGTATATTAAAGAACACACCTAAGGCAGCTTCTGAGGTTTTAATAAAGGTTTTAAACTCCGCTACAGCAAATGCGGAAAACAATTTCGGCATGAATCCTGAAGATTTGTATGTTGCCGAGGCATATGCAAATGCAGGACCTACACTGAAGAGAATCAGACCTAGGGCACAGGGTCGTGCGTTCAAAATATTGAAAAGAACTAGCCATATTACAATCGTTGTAAAAGAAAGGGAGGCGAGATAATGGGTCAGAAAGTTAATCCTCATGGTTTTAGAGTTGGCGTAATAATGGATTGGGATTCAAAATGGTACGCTGACAAAAAAACTTTTAGTGATAACCTTGTAGAAGATTATAAGATCAGGACCTTCCTTAAGAAGTCATTATTTGGAGCAAATGTATCCAAAATTGAAATCGAAAGAGCCAATAACAAGCTCAGAGTCTTCATTCATACCGCAAGACCGGGTGTTATTATTGGTAGGAATGGTTCGGAAATTGATAAAATCAGAGCTAAAATCGTTGCAATGACAGGCAAGGAAGCAGCTTTGAATATCGTTGAAATTAAAAACCCAGATACAAACGCTCAGTTAGTTGCTGAGAATATCGCAGCTCAGCTTGAGAGGCGTATATCTTTCAGAAAAGCTATGAAGAGCGCAATGGCAAGAGCAATGAAGATGGGTGCAAAGGGAATAAAGACCACATGTTCAGGCCGTCTTGGCGGTGCAGAAATTGCAAGAACTGAGCATTATCATGAAGGTACTATTCCGCTGCAGACACTTCGTGCAGACATTGATTACGGCTTTTGGGAAGCTAACACAACCTATGGAAAGATAGGCGTTAAGGTTTGGATTTATAAAGGTGAGGTGCTTCCCGGCGCAAAGGCATCTGGAGAAATAATAGCTCCTCAGGCTGACCGTCAGAGGAGAGATCGCAGAGGCCCCCGTAGGACGGAAGGAGGCAGAAATCATGTTAATGCCTAAAAGAGTAAAACACAGAAGAGTATTCCGTGGAAGAATGAAAGGCAAGGCTTTAAGAGGCAACACATTAACATATGGTGATTATGGTCTCCAAGCACTTGAACCGGCATGGATTACTTCTAATCAAATAGAAGCCGCTCGTATAGCACTTACACGTTATATTAAGAGAGGCGGCCAGGTTTACATTAAAATATTCCCCGATAAGCCAGTAACTGAAAAGCCGGCTGAAACCCGTATGGGTAGTGGTAAAGGTTCACCGGAGTATTGGGTAGCAGTAGTAAAGCCCGGCAGAGTACTCTTTGAGATTAAGGGCGTTGAAGAAGAAGCTGCAAGAGAAGCTATGAGACTTGCTATGCACAAGCTTCCCATAAAGTGTAAATTTGTGAAGAGAGAAATGGAGGGTGATTCTAGTGAAAACTAAAGAGATTCGTGAATTATCCTTAGACGAATTAAAAAATAAGCTGACAGACCTTAAGAGCGAGCTTTTTAATCTCAAATTTCAGCATGCGACAAACCAACTTGATAACCCTATGACAATTGTTGAAGTTAAAAAGTCAATCGCAAGAGTAATGACTATCATCAAAGAGAAAGAGATGAACGAGTAAGCTGCTCGGAAGGAGGTAAATTGAATGTCAGAAGTTAGAAATTTTCGTAAGGTCAGAACAGGCGTAGTTAAGAGCAATAAAATGGATAAAACCATAGTTGTTGCTATAGAAGAACACGTTAAGCATCCTCTCTACGGCAAAGTTGTTAAGAGAACCTATACCCTCAAAGCTCATGATGAAAATAATGAGTGCCAAATGGGCGATAAGGTAAAGGTTATGGAAACAAGACCATTAAGCCGTGAAAAAAGATGGAGACTTGCTCAGATCGTAGAAAAAGCAAAATAATTGTGGGTTTGCCACAGTAATTTTATCGGAAGGAGTGAAAATCGTGATACAACAGCAGACTCTTTTAAAAGTAGCCGACAATACTGGTGCTAAGGAACTGATGTGTATTCGTGTTATTGGCGGTTCAGGCAGAAGATATGCGTCTATTGGCGACGTAATTATCTGTTCCGTTAAAAAGGCTGCCCCCGGCGGTATTGTTAAAAAAGGCGATGTTGTTAAGGCGGTTGTTGTTCGTACTGTTAACAATTCAAGACGTGCGGATGGCTCATATATAAAATTTGATGAAAATGCCGCGGTTATTATACAGGATGATAAAAACCCGAAGGGTACCCGTATATTTGGCCCGGTTGCTCGTGAGCTCAGAGAAAAGGAATACATGAAGATCCTATCTCTTGCTCCCGAAGTTCTGTAAGGAGGTACCGATATGGCTCTTCATATTAAAGAGGGTGACCAGGTTATAGTAATGTCCGGTACAAATAAAGGTAAGACCGGTAAGGTGCTTTCTGTAGAACCTAAGGCCGGCAAAGTTGTAGTAGAAAACGTTAACATGGTTACAAAGCATCAGAAGCCCAAGAGTCAGACAGACCTGGGCGGGATAATTAAGAAGGAAGCACCCATTTATGCATGCAAGGTTATGCATGTCTGCCCTAAGTGCGGTAAGCCCACCAGAATTGGCTTTAAGATGCTTGAAAACGGCAGCAAGGTTCGCGTTTGCAAGCAGTGCGGTGAGACCTTTAATGACTAATGAGAGGAGGTATGACCAATGGCAAGATTACAAACATATTATGAGGATACAGTAGCTAAGGCTTTAACCCAGAAGTTCTCATATAAAAACCCAATGGAAATCCCCAAGATTGATAAAATCGTTATAAATATCGGCATAGGCGAAGCTAAGGACAATCCAAAGCTTTTAGAATCCGCTATGAACGATCTTGCAACTATTACAGGTCAGAAACCCATCGTTACAAAGGCAAAGAAGTCTATCGCAAACTTCAAGCTCAGACAGGGTGTTGACATTGGTTGTAAGGTAACATTAAGAAGAGATAAGATGTATGAGTTCCTTGATAGATTTTTCAATGTAGCTCTTCCCCGTGTAAGAGACTTCAGAGGTATCAACCCTGACAGCTTTGACGGCAGAGGTAACTATAATATAGGAATAAAGGAACAGCTTATATTCCCTGAAATTGATTATGATAAGATCGATAAAATCAGAGGTATGGACATCGTTATCGTAACAACGGCAAAGACAGACGAAGAAGCACGTGAGCTCCTGACACTTATGGGCGCTCCGTTCGTTCGCTAAGCAGGGAGGGGAAAGGTAAAATTATGGCAAAAAAATCTATGATTTTAAAGCAAAGTAGAGAACCGAAATATTCAACTCGCAGCTATAACAGATGTAAAATTTGCGGCAGACCCCATGCTTATTTGAGAAAATACGGTATTTGCCGTATCTGCTTCAGAGAGTTGGCTTATAAAGGCCAGATTCCAGGCTTAAAGAAAGCAAGCTGGTAATCTCATTCTAACGGAAAAGGAGGCATTATAATGCAGATAACAGATCCTATTGCTGATATGCTCACTCGTATAAGAAATGCTAATTCATCAAAGCATGAATCAGTTGAAATACCTGCTTCTACAATGAAGAAGGCTATCGCTCAGATTCTGCTTGAAGAAGGCTATGTAAAGAGCTATCAGGTTATAGAGGACGGAAAACAGGGAATAATCAAAATTATGCTCAAGTATGGAGCAAATAAAGAGAAGGTTATTTCCGGACTTAAGAGAGTTTCAAAGGCCGGTCTCAGAGTATATGCCAGTAAGGAAGATCTCCCCAGAGTATATAAGGGACTCGGCATTGCAATTATTTCAACTTCAAAGGGCATTATGACTGATAAAAAGGCAAGAATTGCCAATGTGGGCGGAGAGGTTCTTGCATTTATCTGGTAGTATTTTAATTTAATTTTTTAGGTGGTGAGTTAAATGTCAAGAATAGGTAGAATGCCTATCACAATACCTGCCGGGGTAGATGTTAAGATAGATGGTAACGTTGTTACTGTAAAAGGACCAAAGGGTACTCTTACTCAGACAATGCACCCCGACATGATTATAGAAAAAGAAGGTACTGATGTTATCGTTAAGCGTCCTTCTGAAATAAAAGAGCATAAGGCACTCCATGGACTTACCAGATCTCTTGTTAATAACATGGTTGTAGGTGTAACGCAAGGCTTCAAAAAGGAGCTGGAAATTAACGGCGTTGGATATAGAGCTCAGAAGCAGGGCAAGAAACTTGTTATGAACCTTGGTTACTCCCATCAGGTTGAGATGGAAGAAGTTGACGGCATCACAATAGATGTTCCGGAACCTACCAAGATCGTAATAAGCGGTCCTGACAAACAGCAGGTTGGCGCTTTTGCAGCAAACGTTCGCGAAAAGAGACCTCCGGAGCCCTATAAGGGTAAAGGCATTAAGTATGCTGCGGAGCATATCAGACGCAAAGAAGGTAAAGCCGGTAAGGCTAAAAAGTAAGAAGGGAGTTAGTCAGTTATGATTAATAAGTCGAGCAGCAATAAAGCTAGACTGAAGAGACATTACAGAGTTCGTAATAAGATTTCAGGTACTGCTGATATCCCCAGAATCAATGTATTCAGAAGTCTTAAAAATATGTACGTACAGCTTATCGACGATGAGAACGGTGTAACCGTTTTGGCTGCTTCCACACTGGACGAGGAACTTAAAGGTTCTGACGGCGGCAATAAAAACGCAGCAAAAGAAGTCGGCAAGCTCATTGGTAAAAAAGCCCTTGATAAGGGCATCAAGACCGTTGTATTTGACCGTAGCGGCTACATTTATCACGGCCGAGTAAAAGAGGTCGCTGATGGTGCCAGAGAAGCCGGATTGGAATTTTAATTTTCCGGCAGAAAGAAAGGAAGTGTAGCAAAAACATGTCAGATCGCATAGAAAGAACAGCAAACGAGGAAAAAGAATTACAGGAAAAAGTTGTAGACATAACCCGTGTTGCTAAGGTTGTTAAGGGTGGTCGTACCTTCCGCTTTGCTACTTTGGTTGTAGTTGGCGACGGTAACGGACGCATTGGCGCAGGCACCGGTAAAGCAGCAGAAATTCCTGATGCTATAAGAAAAGGTATTGAAGACGCTAAGAAAAATATGATAACCGTACCCGTAGAGAATGGCACAATTCCTCACGAGATAATCGGTGTGTTCGGAGCAGGAAAAGTGCTCCTTATGCCCGCTAAACCCGGTACCGGTGTTATCGCAGGCGGAAGTGTCAGAGCGGTTGTTGAGCTTTGCGGTATCAAGGATATCAGAACAAAGTCTTTAAGATCAAATAACCCCAGAAACGTGGTTAAAGCAACAATCGAAGGCCTTTCAAACCTTGTGGATGCTAATAAGGTTGCAGCAAAAAGAGGCAAGACTGTTGACGAACTCTAATACAAGGAGGGTTTAAAATGGCAAAACTCAGAATAACACTTGAGAAGAGCCTCATCGGACGTAATGATGACCACATCAAGACAGCTGAAGCGCTCGGTCTCAAGAAGATAAGAGATGTCGTTGAGAAAGACGACGTACCTGCAATAAGAGGTATGATTAACAGGATTGCATATCTTGTTAAATGTGAAGAAATATAAGGCAGAAGGAGGTGCAGCAAATGAAATTGTACGAGCTTAGTCCTGTAGAAGGAAGCACCAAGGAAGCCAAAAGAAAAGGCAGAGGACACGGAACAGGCAACGGCAAAACTGCCGGCAGAGGCCATAAGGGCCAGAATGCCAGAAGTGGCGGCGGCGTTAGACCTGGTTTTGAAGGCGGTCAGATGCCATTATACAGAAGACTTCCTAAGAGAGGCTTTGTAAATATATTTGCTAAAGATTTTGTACAGGTAAACCTTGAAGTTTTCGATGCTTTCAATAACGGGGATGTAGTAGGTATAAACGAACTTGTTGAAAAAGGTATTGTTAGTAAAGCAAAGGACGGTATTGTAGTCCTTGGCCGTGGTGAATTAACAAAGAAATTAACTATTAAGGCTAACAGATTCTCAAAATCGGCAGCTGAAAAAATTGAATCTGCCGGAGGAAAGGCAGAGGTGATTTAAAGTGATTGATACTTTAAAGGCCGCATGGAGACTTCCCGATTTAAGAAAAAAACTTTTATTCACAATTATGATGCTCATTGTATTCAGATTTGGTTCTACCATCCCGGTTCCGGGTGTTTCAAGTCTTGAAAAGCTGGTGGGCGACAGTTCAACATTATCTCTGTTCGGAATCATGGATCTGTTCTCAGGTGGTGCGTTCTCCCAGGCAACAATATTTGCAATGGGTATATCCCCCTACATTAACAGTTCCATCATTATTCAGCTTCTCGGAGTGGCTATTCCTGCTCTTGAGAGACTGCAAAAAGAGGGAGAAGAAGGCAGAAAGAAAATTCAGTCCCTTACAAGAATAGTTACAATAGCTCTTGCTATTATTCAGGGTATCGGACTCTACTTCTTAATGAACAATTACAAGCTCCTCACAGGCGGAGCAACTTTTGTTGGTGGCTTTATCGTTGTTACAACATTGGCAGCGGGAACTGCATTTGTTATGTGGATCGGCGAGCAAATTACAGACAAGGGTATCGGCAACGGTATTTCACTGTTAATCTTTACGGGTATTGTTGCTAGAATCCCATATATCATTCAGAAGGTAGCTAAGAACTATGCTATTTCTACTGAGTGGTATTGGATAGCTCTTATTGTAATTTATGCACTTGGAATGATTGCATTTGTAGTTTACTTTGACTCCAGCGAAAGAAGAATTCCGGTTCAATATTCTAAGAGAGTTGTTGGCAGAAAAATGTACGGCGGCCAGTCCAGCCATATTCCTTTAAAGGTTGCAATGGCAGGCGTGCTCCCTATAATTTTTGCTATTTCAATTCTTGCATTTCCCACAACTATTATTCAGTTATTTACAGGAAAGACATCTGCTTCCGATATAGCAACTATTCATCCTTTCTTGGGTAAGGTAGTAGAAGCATTCTCAAGCAAGAGCTGGGTATATGCTCTGCTTTATTTCCTGTTAATTATTGCATTTACCTATTTCTATACTTCAATAACAATTAATCCTATTGAAATGGCTAACAACATGAAGAAGAACGGCGGTTTTATACCAGGTATCAGACCCGGTAAGCCAACCAGTGACTTTATCGGCAAATCTATTAATAAGTTAAACATAGCCGGTTCTTTGTTCTTAAGCATTGTTGCTATTGTTCCCATTATTATCGGATTATTTTCTTCAAGATTTTCAAGTATAGGCTTACTGGGCGGATCGTCTTTACTGATTCTTGTAGGTGTTGCTCTTGAAACAGTTAAACAGATTGAAGCCCAGCTTATGATGAGACATTATAAGGGATTTTTAGAATAAAATCTCTGGCAACGAAAGGTCGGCTTTTAATGAAACTTATATTATTGGGCCCTCCGGGTGCCGGAAAAGGCACACAGGCGGAATTTCTGTCAGAACGTTTCGGCATTCCGGCAATCTCCACAGGAGCCATCATCAGAGACGTGATAGCATCCGGTTCCGATGAAGGCAAGGCTATAAAAGAAAGAATAGATTCAGGGAATCTTCTTTCTGATGAAACTGTGGTGGAGATGGTAAAGAATCGCCTTACAAAAGAAGACTGTAAGAACGGATTCATGCTTGATGGGTTTCCTCGTACTATTAATCAGGCTAAAGCGCTTGACGATATGGAAATAGTTATAGACAAGGTACTCTCCATAGAGCTTTCGGATGAAGAGATTATTAAAAGACTGAGCGGACGCAGGGAGTGTAAAAACTGCAGAGCGTCCTATCATGTTGAAGATAATCCCCCAAAGAAGCCGGGGGTTTGTGACCGATGCGGCGGCGAGCTCATTATACGAGCAGACGATAACCCTGAAACAATAAAAAACCGTCTTTCGGTTTATTATGAATCGACAGAGCCTTTAAAATCTTATTATGAGAAAAAAGGCTTGTTGGTAACAGCAAGAGGACAAAAGGCTTTGCCAGATACAAAACGAGAAGTGCTTAAGGCACTGGGGGAGATATAATGATTTTGGTTAAATCCGAGTCCGAAATAGAACTAATGAGTGAAGGCGGAAAAATTACCGGAGGCGCATTGAAACTTGCAGAAGAATCAATTGAGCCGGGTATGACAACGAAAGCTTTGGACTCTATTATAGAAAAATATATAAAGAGTCATGGGGCGAAGCCTTCATTTAAAAACTATAACGGTTTTCCTTCTGCAGCCTGCATTTCCGTGAATGAAGTGATTGTACACGGAATTCCCGGGTCCAGAGTATTGCAGGAAGGCGATATTGTAAGCGTTGACATAGGGTCCTATTATAAGGGATTCCACACAGACGCTGCCAGAACCTTTGCAGTGGGAAAAGTCACAGAAGAAGCAGAAAAGCTTATAAGAGTAACACAGGAAAGCTTCTTTGAGGGCATTAAATATGCTATGCCGGGATTAAGAATCGGAGACATAGGAAGTCACGTGCAGCAGCATGCCGAAAAGAACGGTTTTTCAGTAGTAAGAGATATGGTAGGTCATGGCGTGGGCCGTGCGCTTCATGAGGCGCCGGACGTACCGAACTATGGCCGTGAAGGGCACGGTATACGCCTTATGGAGGGCATGTGTATCGCGGTTGAGCCCATGATTAACCAGGGAACTTATGTAATTAAAACTTTAAGCGACGGATGGACTACTGTGACTTCTGACGGAAAGTTATCGGCTCATTACGAAAATACAATTGCTATTTTAAAGGATGGACCGGTTATACTGACCCTGATTTAAAGGAGGAAAATCATGAATCCCGGAGATTTGGTGCTGTCACGCGCAGGCAGAGATAAGAATCGCTATTACATAGTGGTTAACATGGAAAAAGATTACTGCTATATATGTGATGGCGACATGCGTAAAAGTGACAGGCCGAAGAAAAAAAAGAATTTGCATTTGGTGCAGACAGGTCTTTCAAGTGATTTTATAAAAAACCGCTTAAATGAAGGCCAGAGGGTAACAAATAATGAGCTGCGCCAAGAAATCAGTAAAATAAAAGACTTGCTTCATCCCTCGGAATCACCGACGGAATAAAGGAGGTAGTAACCTTGGCTAAAGATGATGTTATAGAATTTGAGGGCACGGTTGTTGAAGCGCTGCCCAATGCGATGTTTAAGGTTGAGCTTCCCAACGGGCACACAGTGCTTGCCCACATTTCAGGTAAACTCAGAATGAATTTTATAAAAATATTTCCCGGAGATAAGGTAAAAATTGAAATTTCACCTTATGACCTGACTCAGGGTCGCATAACTTGGAGAGACAAATAATCGCTAAAGCTCCTTAAAAGAAAGGAATGATTCAAATGAAGGTAAGGCCTTCAGTTAAACCAATTTGCGAAAAGTGTAAAGTAATAAAAAGAAAAGGCAGAGTAATGGTAATCTGCGAAAATCCTAAGCATAAACAAAAACAGGGCTGATTATGCCCATACATTATTAGATATGCGAAAGCAGGAGGTGTAAGTTAAATGGCTAGAATTGCCGGTGTAGATTTACCGAGAGAAAAGCGCGTAGAAGTTGGTCTTACAGCTATTTATGGTATAGGTCGTCCTAGCGCCATGAAAATCTTAATGGACGCAGGCATTGATCCTTCTATCAGAGTAAAGGATCTTACTGAAGATGACCTTGCTAAGCTTAGAGACGTAATCGACCGTTATAAGGTTGAAGGTGACTTAAGACGTAACATTGCTCTCGACATTAAGAGACTCGTTGAGATCGGCTGCTACAGGGGAACAAGACATAGAAAAGGTCTTCCTGTTAGAGGGCAGAGAACAAAAACAAATGCTCGTACTCGCAAAGGTCCCAGAAAGACCATGGCGAACAAGAAAAAGTAAGGGAGGAGAATTTTTATGGCTAAGACTGTGGCTAAGAAAACTGTCAGAAGGCGTAAAGAGCGTAAGAATATCGAACGCGGCGCCGTTCATATCAGTTCCACATTTAATAACACAATTGTTACAATAACAGATACTGCAGGAAACGCTTTATCATGGGCAAGTGCCGGTGGATTAGGTTTTCGCGGTTCAAGAAAAAGTACTCCTTTTGCAGCACAATCAGCAGCTGAAACAGCTGCTAAGGCAGCAATGGAGCATGGTTTAAAAACTGTAGAGGTTTATGTTAAAGGACCCGGTGCTGGTAGAGAAGCTGCAATTCGTGCTCTTCAGGCAGCTGGCCTGGAGATTAGCTTGATAAAGGACGTAACTCCCATTCCTCATAATGGCTGCCGTCCTCCCAAGCGCAGAAGAGTTTGATTTGGAGGTGAATTTAACATGGCAAGATATATAGGTGCGGCGTGCAAGCTTTGCCGTCGCGAAGGACAAAAGTTATTTTTAAAGGGTGACAGATGCTATTCAGGTAAGTGTGCCATAGACAGAAGAAATTTTGCTCCCGGCCAACACGGTCAGTCGAGAAAGAAACAGTCTGAATATGGTATGCAGCTCAGAGAAAAGCAGAAAGCTAAGAAATTTTATGGCGTTCTTGAAAAGCAGTTCAGAGCATACTTTGATAAGGCTAACAATATGGCAGGTATCACAGGTGAAAATCTTCTGAGGATACTTGAGAGCAGACTTGATAACGTTGCATATAGACTCGGTTTTGGTTCATCCAGAGCTGAAGCTCGTCAGCTCGTACTTCATGCTCATTTTACTCTTAACGGAAAAAAGGTTAATATCCCCTCTTTACTCGTTAAACAGGGCGACGTTATAGCAATAGCAGAGAAGAGCAAAAGCAACGAAAAAATTAAGGCTATTATTGAGAGCACAGAAGGCAGAATTATTCCGAAATGGTTAGATTTAGATAAGAACACACTTACAGCAAAGGTATTAAATCTTGCTGAACGTGAGGATATAGATCTTCCTATTGAGGAAACACTTATTGTCGAGTTGTACTCCAAGTAAGATTTGCTCCCTCATAAAACAAAAATTAATTAATAAGGGAGGTAGCGCTTATCATGATAGAAATAGAAAAGCCAAAAATAAGTTGTGCAGAGCTTAATGAGGAAAAAACCTATGGAAAGTTCGTAGTTGAACCTCTTGAGAGAGGCTATGGCACAACACTCGGTAATTCCCTTAGAAGGATATTACTGTCATCTCTTCCCGGCGTTGCCGCAACTTCAGTAAAGATTGATGGAGTGCTCCATGAATTTTCTACGATTAATGGCGTTAAGGAAGATGTTACAGATATCATAATAAACATTAAGCAGCTTATCGTTAAGTTACACGGTGAAGGCCCAAAAACTATCTATATAGATGCAGAAGGCGAGCAGGAAATTACTGCTAAGGATATTAAGCATGACAGCGATGTTGAAATTATTAACGGAGATTTGCACATAGCTTCATTAAATGAAGACGCTAAGCTGTATATGGAAATTACTATCGGTAAGGGCCGCGGATATGTTAGTGCTGAGCGCAATAAGCTTAATCAGCAGCCTATCATTGGTCTTATCAGTGTAGATTCCATCTATACCCCCGTTCCCAAGGTAAATTACTACGTTGAAAACACACGTGTTGGTCAGATTACCGACTATGACAAACTTACTCTTGAGGTTTGGACTAACGGTACTCTCACTCCCGACGAAGCAATTTCTCTTGGAGCCAAAATATTAAATGAACACTTAAATCTTTTCATAGACTTATCTGACGATGCACGTAACACCGAAATAATGGTTGAAAAGACAGAGTCTAATAAGAGCAAGGTACTTGAAATGACTATTGAAGAATTGGATCTTTCTGTACGTTCTTACAACTGCTTGAAACGTGCGGGGATCAACACTGTTGAGGACCTTATAGCCAGAACAGATGAAGATATGATGAAGGTTAGAAATCTGGGACGCAAATCTTTAGAGGAAGTTATAAACAAGCTTCATGGTCTTGGACTTTCATTGGCGTCCGAAGAAGAATAGGAGGTGCGTTTTAAATGCCCGGTACAAGAAAATTAGGCCGCAGCACAGACCAGAGAATGGCTATGCTTAGAAGTCTTGTTACATCACTTTTAGAACATGGCAGGATTGAAACAACAGTAACTCGTGCAAAGGAAACACGTTGCATTGCCGAGAAAATGATTACACTTGGCAAGCAAAATACTCTTGCTTCAAGAAGAAGAGCACTTGCATTTATACAGAGTGAGGACGTTGTTAAAAGTCTGTTCGATACAATAGCTCCTAAATATACAGAGCGTAACGGTGGTTACACAAGAATCATAAAGAGTGGTATCAGACGCGGAGACGCGGCTCCTACTGCTATTATAGAATTGGTTTAATAGTAACAATTAACATTTAAAGACCTGTTAGATTTGTCTTACGGGTCTTTTTTTGCTTTAGCAAAAAGGCGACCGAAGTCGCCTTTTTAATAACCGATTGCTATTGTACTTAGCCGGCTGTTTTGTTTATGAACTTAAATGTTTAAAGTTAACTAATGTTTTTTTGAGTAAATTTAACTATAAAAAAAGGAGTGCATCGGCACTCCTTTTTTTAGCATCCCTCGTAGGGGGCATTATTGAGTGAAGGCTCATAATCCTTGAAATCACATTTCTTTGGTGGGAAAAATTCGTCAACCGGGAAACAGAGCTTGTCAAACAAATCACAGGGGTCACAGGGATCCTCACTTGATTTGCAATCACTTTCCGGAATACAAAAGCTTGCGGCCGGAACAGTAATTTGAACATCTCTTTCGAGTCTTACCATAAGGAATAAACCAAGTGTTACATAAACCTGTCTCTGGCCTGGAATATCAACAAGAGTGTTATCGAATACTCTATGTACACAATCGGGCACAGAAGAAATGTCAAACAAGGGCTCCGAAACAGCAGGATCACCCGGATAGGTTATAAATGAGTTTAAAGCTATTGGGTCTACAACCTCAACAACGGCGTTTGGCATATTTGTCTTTTTCCATGTAGCTACATCAAAGCTGTCTTCCTTGTATTTCGACTGGAATATTTTTGCTACCCCTTCTGAGCCAAAGAGTACAACCTTTTTCTCAAAGCAAGCAAGTCCGTCAACCGGAACAGGTCTTCTTAACCCGGTAAAAGCATTAAATTCTACTCTGAAGAAAAACTTTAAGTCAACAGTGTAATACCCACGGTTAAAAGGAAGTGACTCAACATCAGAATAAACCCATATTACTTCAGCGTTAGTTACCTTTACTGAAGAAGCGGATTCTATTATGTTTTGTCCTTCTGCACAAAAGAATACCCTTAAATTTTCAAGGCACTCTTTTGCTCTACAGGTGTCGTATATCTGAGATGCACTTATGCATACATTTTCTGTACAGCGTTCACATTCTGTAGCGGATAAAATTTTTTCATCCATAAATATTTCCTCCTATTTTTTGATCAAAGCTTGCAATTTTTGTCGCAGGCTTTTCTTCATTACATATTATGTAAGGAAGGCTAATTGGTGAAAAAATTAAAAAGCATAACATTTAATATTCAAAAAAAATTCTTGACAAAATATTTTGTTTAGGTTATAATCAATATAATATTATATTAATATAAAGACTGTGACGAAGACGGTCGTATAATAAAGTCTTCAGAGAGTTGGCGGTTGCTGCGAGCCAATGGCGGAGTTGTACAATGACCCATCACTTCCGAGTCGGAAATCCGAAACGACAAAGCTTGTTGTAGGCGTTTCCCGTGAAGCTGCGTTAAAGCAAGGGACTTGCTAGAGTCTTAAAGAGGCACGTTACGTGCAATTTGAGTGGTACCGCGGGTTATATGCTCGCCTCAAAGGTTTTTGAGGCGAGTTTTTTTATTATTTTTTAGAGAGGTGGCAGAAAATGGAATATAAATTAAAGGAAATTGCTAGGCGTATTGCGGACCTTCGTGAAATTGTCGGTTATTCTGTTGAAGAAATGGCTCAAAAGACAGGAGTAACCCCAGAGGAATATAAAACACTGGAATTAGGTGAAAAAGACTTTTCTTTTACTTTTATTTATAAGTGCGCTATGGCCTTTAATGTTGAAGTAGCTGATATTGTTGAGGGAACAAGCCCGACGCTTTCAGGTTACTCGGTAACAAGAAAAGGTGACGGCATGCCTATCGTAAGAAGAAAGGGATTTGTATACAATAACCAGGCGCCTTTTTTCAAGAATAAAATGGCAGAGCCTTTCGTAGTTAAGGCACCTTTTACCCCAAAAGAGCAAAATGAACCAATTCACTTAAGCAGTCATAAAGGACAGGAATTTGACTTAATTATTAAAGGTAAGCTGAAAGTTCAGATCGGCGAGCATGTGGAAGTCTTAAACGAAGGGGACTCTATCTTTTACGATAGCTCAACTCCTCATGGAATGATAGCTATTGAGGGTAAATCCTGCGAGTTTTTAGCAGTAGTATTAAATCCCAAAGGTGATCCCTTTGAATACAACGAATCCGCTCATATGGAAAAAGGGGCGGAGATTGATCGACATGTAAGTGATATTGTAAATCCTTCTGATAAATTTATAGAAACGGAAACCGACGAGCAGGGAGTCTTGAAAAAAATTACTTTCCATAATGAAGATAAGTTTAATTTTGCCTTTGATGTTGTTGATGAATTGGGCAAAAAGTATCCAGATCGTTTGGCTATGCTTCATGTCGACAGGGAAGGCAACGATCGTAGATTTACTTTCTCCGATATATCAAAATATTCATCTAAGACTGCAAATTATTTTAAAAAGTTAGGGATTAAAAAAGGCGACAGAGTAATGCTGGTTTTAAGGAGAAACTATCAGTTCTGGTTTTCAATTGTTGCCCTTCATAAACTTGGAGCCGTTACTATTCCGGCAACAGACCTACTTGTTAAACATGACTTTGAATACCGTTTTGAAGCAGGAAAAGTAAATGCTATAGTTTGCACTTCTTATGGCGACGTATCTAACCAAGTAGATCTTGCACATGAAAATTTTAAAGATGTTATTAAAATAATTGCAGGCGGTAAAAAGGATTCATGGAATGATTTTGACAGCGAAATTGAACTTTGCAGTGATGTATTTGAAAGAACGGAAGAAAGTGCAGCGGGAGATGATCCTGCGGTAATGTTCTTTACCTCAGGTACAACAGGCTACCCTAAGATCGCTACCCACAGTCATAAGTACGGTCTGGGCCATTATGTAACAGCCAGATACTGGCAGAATGTTAATCCTGATGGAATTCATTGTACAATTTCCGATACCGGATGGGGAAAAGCATTGTGGGGAAAACTTTACGGCCAATGGCTTTGCGGAGCAGCTATCTTTACTTACGACTTTGATAAATTTATTTCTAAGGACATTCTTCCGATGTTTGCAAAATATCATATTACAACCTTCTGCGCACCGCCTACTATGTTCAGATTCTTTATTAAAGAAGACTTATCACAGTATGACCTGTCAAGTATAGAATATGCAACAGTAGCCGGTGAGGCACTAAATCCGGAAGTATATAATCAGTTCTTAAAGGCAACAGGAGTAAAACTTATGGAAGGTTTCGGCCAGACGGAAACAACACTTACGGTAGGAAATCTTGTGGGTATGACTCCTAAGTTGGGATCTATGGGAAAACCGAACCCCTTATATGATATT
The DNA here is from genome assembly GCA_030705805.1 of Bacillota bacterium. GTDB lineage: Bacteria > Bacillota > Clostridia > CAKSNL01 > HGM11501 > JAUZPY01. Next base: position 20,617 of record JAUZPY010000023.1, read on the forward strand.
GATATTGTAAATCCTGACGGTACAAGTACTAAAACTGGAGAAACAGGCGAAATTGTAGTAAGAACTGATAAGAGCAAACCCTGCGGATTATTTCTTGGATATTTTTTGAATGAAGAAAAAACCAAGGAAGCATGGCATGATGATATGTATCACACAGGTGATACCGCTTGGAGAGATGAAGACGGTTACTACTTCTATGTTGGGCGTGTTGATGACTTAATAAAATCATCCGGTTATCGTATAGGACCTTTTGAAATAGAAAGTGTAATTATGGAGCTTCCTTATGTACTTGAATGTGCTGTAACTGCAGCTCCCGATGAAATCAGGGGCCAGGTTGTTAAAGCTTCTGTTGTGCTTGTAAATGGCAAAGAAGGTACAGAAGAACTCAAAAAAGAAATTCAAAATTACGTAAAGAAGAAGACTGCTCCATATAAATACCCCCGTATTGTTGAGTTCTTGGATGAACTTCCGAAGACTATCAGCGGCAAGGTAAGACGTGTTGAACTTAGAGAAAAGAGCAAATGAGATAAAATACTGCCGGAATATTACGTGGGTCCATAATAAAAAAACAGGCGTGAGACACTAAGGTTCCACACCTGTTTTTTTTATTATGATAACGGATGAATATGTATTTTTTTTCGCCATTCATTTGGCGGCACACCATTTCTACGATAAAATAATCTATAAAAATGAGAATAATTATTAAAGCCACTTTCGTACGCTATATTTTCTATTGTATTTGATGTAACTTCTAACAAATACATAGCTCTTCTGATTTTCACATCGTTTATAAATTCAAACGGAGTTATTCCGTATTCATCTTTAAAAAGATTTATAATATGATTTTTACTAAAATTAAACTTCTTACAAATATCCCCCAAAGAGGTAATGTTCAAATATTCACCTGAAATAAATTCTGCAATTTTATTCGCTGTATTTGTATTTTTTTGTTTTCTGTACAGTATTGACAATAGTTCAAAAAAGAATTTTTCTTTTTCAATATATGTATAATCTACAACGGTACTCCTGTAGAATCATTTACAGGCGATGAATGTCCTTCAGGGCTTAGTCCTATTCAAGGGACTGAGCTGTGTGCAGTAGTAGAGCAAATGTATTCATATGAGCGTATAAGTATACAGGCGACAAAAAATGGGCAGAACGACTTGAGATTATTGCATTTAATGCACTTCCTGCAACGATAAGCAATGATATGTGGACACATCAATATGTGCAAATGAGCAATCAAATTTCTTGTCAGAAGTTCCCGGGCAAATCTCTTTTCAGAACAAATAATTTGGAGGCCCATTTATTTGGTTTAGAACCCAATTCCGGTTGTTGTACTGCAAATTTTAGCCAAGGTTGGCCTAAATTTGTATTTTCAGCTTTTATGTATAATAATGATACAATTATAAACGTAATACCCGTGCCGTCCGAGCTCAAAACAAATGATATACATATAGAACTCCAAACAAATTATCCTTTTGAAAATAACTTTAAATATAGCATATCATCTGATAAGGATTTTGTATTCAAAATTCGTATACCGTCTTTTGCAAAAGATATTGTTGCTGACGGAAATCGAAAAAATGAAGAAGAGATTTCTGTTAATGTGAAAGCATGTGAATACAGAGAAATCTGCGTAAGTTATGAAACTGCTCCTCGTTTTGAGAAAAGGCCATACGATTTAAATACGGTTAAATGTGGTTCGCTCATCTTTTCAATTCCTGTAAAATATGAAAAGAAAATGTATGAGTATGAAAAAGACAGGGTGGAACGCAAATTCCCATACTGTGATTATGAGTATATTCCTACAAGTGATTGGAATTATGCATATTGTAATGATGAATTGAGTGTTGTTAAAAAGGGAATAGATAATATTCAATTTTTATCAGAAAAACCGCCTGTAACAATAAAAGCAACAGTCAAAAGAATTGACTGGGAATTGGAAGACGGTTATGAAACAGTCTGTGCAAAAGTCCCAGAATCAAGAGAGCCGATTGGCGATAAAGAAGAAATCGAATTGTATCCATATGGCTGCGCAAAACTGAGAATGACGGAAATCCCCCAAATAGATAATTAGGTTGTTTTTTTCTGACTGAAACAGGCAGGAAATTGTTGCAAATTCCATTTAGGATAATCTCAAGACCTTATACAATAAAAGGCAACCGAAATTTTCGGTTGCCTTTAAAACTGTCCTTTGTAAAGCGCACCTTAATTCCGGCAGCACTTTTTTACCTGTTGCAAAAAAACAGCAGTTATATTATAATTGTAATGTTCCGCGTTCAATGGCAACACTGCCTGCGCGGACTATTTCAAGAATGCCGAAATCTTCAAGCATTCCGGACAGGGCGTTGATTTTATCTTCATCACCCGTGATTTCCAAAGTGGTGGTATCGGAGGATACGTCAACTACCTTTGCCCTGAATATATTTGCAATTTGAACGATTTGCCCTCTTAATTTATTATCGGATTTAACTTTGATGAACACATGGCTTCTGCTGATAAAGCTGCCTTCAGTAAGACAGCGGGCTTTAAGCACAAAGGGATGCTCCGATAACTTTGAAATAATTTCATCAGCATCGGGTAAATCTGCAACTATTGTAATTCTTGAAGTTTTGACGTTATCGGTAATTCCAACCGCAAGACTATCAATATTTAATTTCTTGGCATTGAATATGTCGATCACGCCGATCAGCACACCGGGATCGTTTTTTACAAGTATAGATAATGTTTGCTTCATTTTATCACATCCAAGCATTTTTTCTTATATTAACATAATTGAAAGGAGTTTGCAAATGAAAAGAGCTGATTTTATTATTATTTTAATATTAGTAGCAGTACTTTTAACAGGACTCCTTGTATATAAGACAATGCAGGGTGAGGGTAAATCGGTTATTGTAACAGTAAACGGGGATAATTATGGAGTCTACTCTCTGGATGATGATATTACAGTAAATATAAAAGGAACAAATACTTTAGTGATAAAAAACCGCACAGCGGATATAACAGAAGCAAACTGCCCCGACAAGATCTGTGTAAAGCATAAACCTATCAGTAAAAGCGGCGATGAAATCATTTGCCTTCCCAATAGAGTTATTGTGCGAATCAGCGGCAAGTCTTTAATTGATGGGGAGGTAGGGTAATGAACAGAAAGCTTTCGTATATCGGAGTTCTTTCTGCATTAGCAATTGTCATTGGCTATCTAGAACAAATGATACCTATGCCTTCGGCAGTGCCCGGTATAAAGCTTGGATTGTCAAATATAGCAGTACTACTTGCTTTTTATAAACTTGACAGTAAAAGTGCTTTTGGAATTGCTGTTATCAAGGCCTTTGCATGCGGGCTGCTCTTTTGGGGAGTAGGGGGACTGCTTTACAGCTTAGGCGGCAGTATCGCTGCATATTTGGCGATGCTTGCAGCGCAGAAAATAAAAAGTATAAGTGTTATAGGAGTCAGTGTTCTTGGGGCAGTAGCCCATAATTTTGGACAACTGGTTGTGCTTTTCTTCATGTCCGGTAGCTTTTCTTTCATATATTATATATGTATATTGGGTCTTGCAGCGGTAGCAACTGGCATAATAACCGGGATTGTAGCAAAGCAGATTTTAAGAAATTTAAATTAGTCGAAAAAAATCGAAAAAGCCTATTGACATTTTGGCTTTATTGTAGTATTATATCAAATGTTCGCTCTAAAAGTTAATACTGATAAAAAAAGTTGATAAAAAAGAA
>JAUZPY010000024.1 GCA_030705805.1 Bacillota bacterium
CCCTGCTCCAAAGCCAAGAATCAACGATCCTAATAATCCTAAGACAAATAAAAGCATAAAAGATATCTTTAAAATCTTATTTGCACCGTCTAAATCATCTTTTGATACAGATTCCGCAACAAGCTTTGAAATAGCTGTCGGAAGACCTGCCGTTGAAATTACAAATAATAAATTATATATTGTATAAGAGGTATTGTATAAAGCCATACCATCTGTCTGCAAAATCCATCTGTCAAGAGGAATTTTAAATGCAGCGCCAATTATCTTTACAAGTATATTGGCGATTGCAATTATCATCGCCCCTTCAATAAAACCCATAGCCTTTTTCTGCTGCAACTTAAAAGGCCCCCTTTCGTAAGTTTTATAATATTATACTAAACATTTCCCTAAAACACAACTATTAAATATTTTTTTATTTTTTTATTATAAACTGTTCAAATTTGGGTATTATACTAAATGTGTGATAAGTTCACACAAGTCTTTTTCATTATTCCCTTCTCCAAGATACGCAGCATTTCCCCCATCAGATGCTGTAAGCAAGAAGAGCCTCCCTTTTTTAGGAAGCTCTTTTTGTTTTTGTTTTTATTTTTTAATTTTATCCATATATTCTTTTATTGCCTGTTCAAATTTATTCCCGCCCGGCTCATAATATACCTTGTCCTTTATATTATCAGGCAAATACTGCTGTTTTACATAGTTATTAGGATAGTTGTGAGGGTACTTATACTCGACGCCCCTTCCAAGCTTCCCTGCATTTTTATAATGTGAGTCTTTAAGATGCAGAGGTATATCACCCGTATCAACAGATTCTATATCAGACATAGCCTTTCCTATTGCAGATACGCAGCTGTTGGATTTAGGTGCAGTAGCTAAAAGCAGCGTTGCCTGTGCTAGTGGTATCTGAGCTTCAGGAAAGCCAAGCTGAAAAGCTGAATCTACACAAGCTTTTACAATAGACGCTGCCTGAGGATATGCAAGACCTATGTCCTCCGACGCCATAACCAAAAGCCTTCTGCATATAATTTGCAGATCATCAGCTGCAATAAGGCGAGCCAAGTAATGAATTGCCGCATCCGGGTCGCTTCCTCTGACTGACTTTTGAAACGCACTTAATATGTCATAGTGGCTGTCACCGTCTCTGTCATAGCGAAAAGCTTTTTTCTGCCCACACTCTTCGGCGTTCTTTAGCGTTACATGGATATTGCCCGAAGCATCGGGATTAGTTGCAATGGTGCATACTTCCACGGCATTTATAGCCTTTCTTACATCGCCGCCGGCAAGGTAAGAAATATGCTCGACTGCATCATCATCAAAGATGATTTTCCCGTCCTTTTCTTCTTTTAATATCTCTATAGCTCTGATTACTGCCTTTTTGATATCTTCGGGTTTAATTTGCTTAAATTCAAATACGGTGCATCTTGATAAAATCGCATTATATATATAGAAATAAGGATTTTCCGTTGTACTTGCAATAAGCGTAATTTTTCCGTTTTCAATAAACTCCAGTAAAGACTGCTGCTGCTTTTTATTAAAGTTTTGAATCTCGTCCAAATACAGGAGTACGCCGCCTATGCCCATAATGCCCTTGGTATCATTAATTATGCTTTTAATATCACTTACGCCGGCATTTGTAGCGTTTAAGCGGTACAATGTCTTACTGCTTCGCTGTGCCGCAATATTTGCAATTGTGGTTTTTCCTGTGCCGCTGGGCCCGTAAAAAATCATATTAGGGATATTTCCGGATTCTAAAATATTACGCAGTGCTTTTCCTTCGGAAAGAAGATGCTCCTGTCCTACTACATATTCAAGCTCACCGGGTCTAATCCTGTCTGCAAGCGGTCCTACGGACATATTATCACCTCTAATTAATACAAGGGATATTTATCGCAAAGCTTCTTTACTTTTGCTCTGATTTCTTCCTTAATAGGCTCATAGTCGCCTGCTGTAAGCTTAATTATCTTTGCAATTTCTTTTATATCTTCTTCTTTAAAGCCTCTTGTGGTAACAGCAGGAGTTCCAAGTCTTATACCACTGGTAATAAATGGACTTTGAGGATCAAAAGGAATGGCATTTTTGTTGCAGGTAACTCCCACATCATCAAGCCTATGTTCAAGCTCTTTACCGGTTATTCCGACTTTTCTTAAATCAACCAGCATAAGGTGGTTGTCCGTGCCGCCGGATACCAAATTAAAGCCTTCAAAAATCAAAGCCTCGGCAAGAGCTGCTGCATTTTTTACAATTTGTTTCTGATATACTTTAAAATCATCAGACAAAGCTTCTTTAAAGCACATTGCTTTTCCTGCAATAACATGCATTAAAGGTCCACCCTGTGTTCCTGGGAATATTGCCTTGTCAATCTTCTTGGCAAGCTCTTCATCATTTGTTAAGATTAAGCCGCCTCTCGGTCCTCTGAGTGTCTTATGAGTTGTGGTTGTTACCACATCTGCATATTCCATGGGATTAGGATGAAGACCGGTTGCAACAAGACCTGCAATGTGAGCCATATCAACCATTAAATATGCGCCCACTTCTTTTGCAATTGATGAAAATGCCGCGAAATCAATTGTTCTCGGGTATGCACTGGCACCGGCCAATATCATCTTGGGCTTTACTTCAAGAGCAATCTTTCTGACTTCATCATAATCAATAGTCTGTGTATCTTCACTTACTCCGTAAGGAACCGGCTTAAAGTATTTACCCGACAAATTAACGGGGCTTCCGTGACTTAAATGGCCGCCGTGAGCAAGACTCATACCCATAAAGGTGTCGCCTGATTCCATCAGTGCAAAAAATGTAGCCATATTTGCCTGAGCGCCGCTGTGAGGCTGAACATTAGCAAACTTTGCTCCAAAAAGCTCCTTTGCTCTGTCTCTTGCAAGATTTTCAACTACGTCTACATATTCGCAGCCGCCATAATATCTCTTGCCGGGATAACCCTCGGCATACTTGTTTGTAAGCGGAGATCCCATTGCCTCCATTACTTCTCTTGAAACAAAATTTTCAGAGGCTATAAGTTCAATTTTGTTTTGCTGTCTTGATGCTTCGTTTTCAATTGCCCGGGCAAGCTCCGGGTCCACCTTTCCAATACGTTCTGTAAACATTTCATTACTCCTTTGTATCTATTATGGAATAGGCTTTTTCCAAAAGCTCCAAAAGCCTTTCCTCTTTTCCTTGGATATATAAATAACCTAAAAGCGCTTCAAAGCCTGTTGCATGCCTATAATCCGTAACATCGGCATTCTTAGGTACGCTTTCGCTTTTTGCGTTTCTTCCCTTTTTAAAAATTTGAATTTCTTCATCTGTAAGAATTTCCATTAATCCATGTACCGCTCTGCATTGAGCAGATGCCTTGACAAATTCAGAACACTCCTTATGCAGCTCGTTGACTTTATGCGGGCCCTTGGCTACAAGTCTGGAACGAACATACATAGTCTGCACTGCATCTCCTATAAAGGCAAGCACCAACGGAGAATAATTCTTAACATCATCCCACTGGAATTTCATCATAATTGTTTATTATGCCTTTCTCCATTTTACGCCCTGAGGAGTATCTTCAAGAACAACCCCCATGTCTTTGAGTTTATCTCTAATCTCGTCAGCCTTGGCAAAATCTTTGCTTTTTCTGGCTTCAGTTCTTTGGACTATCATGTTTTCAACTTCATCTTCCAGGCTCACGCTCTCTGCCGATACCACAATTCCCAAAACGCCGCAAAGCTCGTCAATCATGTCAAGAGCATATTGCATAGAACCTTTGCTAAGAAGAGAAAGGGATGAATTTGTTATGCGGACAATATCAAAAATTGCAGCCATAGCATCGGCAGTATTTAGGTCATCCTCCATACCGGCCTTAAAAGTTTCTTTAAAGCCGTCCAGTTTTCCGGAAAATTCGGAATCTACAGACTCTCCTGATGCTGTCTTCAATGCAAATTCTATATTATTAACGCAGGTTTGTATTCTCTGAAGTCCCGAAGCCGCACTTTTCATGAGATCATCCGAAAAATTAAGCGGACTTCTGTAGTGGGCACTTAAAATAAAGAACCTGATTGCGTTGTAGTCATATTTTTCTGATACGTCTCTTACGGTAAAAAAGTTGCCTAAAGATTTGGACATTTTTTTGTTGTCCACATTGATATATGCGTTGTGCATCCAGTAATTTACAAACTTGCAGCCGTTAGCACATTCGCTTTGAGCTATCTCGTTTTCATGATGAGGGAAAATAAGGTCAATTGCGCCGCCGTGTATATCAATAGTTTTGCCTAAATACTTTGTTGACATGGCGCTGCACTCAATATGCCAGCCCGGCCTGCCCTTACCCCATGGGCTTTCCCAAGAAGGCTCTCCAGGCTTTTCTGCTTTCCAAAGAGCAAAATCCAAAGGGGATTTTTTTCTTTCGTCTACATCAATTCTTGCTCCACTTTGAAGCTCATCTAAATCCTGATGAATAAGCTTGCCGTATTCTTTATCCTTTTCAACGTTAAAATATACGTCTTTACTTACTTCATACGCATATCCTTTTTCAATCAGCTTTTCAATCAGTTCAATAATAGCATCTATATTCTCAGTTGCTCTCGGATGAACAGTTGCCTTTTTAATATTTAAGCCCTGTGCGTCCACAAAGTATTCTTTTATATATTTTTCAGCTATTTCCTTTACTGTTGTTCCTTCTTCATTTGCCTTCTTAATCATTTTATCATCAACATCTGTAAAGTTCTGAACAAAGTTTACTTTATAGCCTGCATACTCTAAGTATCTTCTTAGTGTATCAAAAATTACAAACATTCTTGCGTTACCGATATGAAAAAAGTTGTAAACCGTAGGACCGCAGGCATAAATGCTGACCTCTCCGGGCTTTATCGGAACAAGCTCTTCCTTTTTTGCAGTCAAGGTATTATAAATTTTCATCTATGTTCCTCCGTAATTTTTCTAATCGCTTCTCTTAGTTCATTAATTTGCATTTCCATACGGCAAAATTCCTGGCTTACAGGATCCGGAATATGTATCTGATCCATATCCACGACTTTTTTGTTGCCACGCCTTACTATTCTTCCCGGAACACCTACGCAGGTGCAGTCATCGGGAACCTCGCTTAATACAACTGCATTTGCTGCAATCTTTGAATTGTTGCCTACTTTAAACGGGCCCAAGACCTTAGCTCCCGCCCCAATTAAAACATTATCGCCTATGGTAGGGTGCCTCTTTCCTACATGCTTACCGGTACCCCCTAAAGTCACTCCCTGATATATTGTACAGTTGTCGCCTATTTCGGTGGTCTCACCTATTATAACCCCACATCCGTGGTCTATTAAAAGATTCTTGCCGATCTTTGCACCGGGGTGAATTTCAATTAATGTAAACCACCTTGAAATCTGCGAAATTACTCTGGCCAAAAAATAAAATTTACTTTTATACAAAAAATGTGCTATCCTATGCCAAAAGATCGCGTGAACGCAAGGATATGTAAATAATATAGTTATGTAGTTTCTGGCAGCAGGATCTCTGTCTTTAATTGATTTAAAATATTTAAACATATAGCAGCTCCTTATGCATACTGTTCTAATTATACCTAATAATTCTCTTTGATGCAACATCTTTTTATATATTTTATTATGACATGACAAAAAAAGCGACTATAAAAGTCGCTTTTTTTATAATAATTCTAAAATTTTAAATTTAATAGTGGTTTTTCCTTCATGTTGCCCAGTTATAACATCATATTCCGAGTCACTTAAATTATCTTTCAGTTCCTTTGTATGGTCATCTGAAAGGACGCCTGTTGTTCCGTTTGCAAAACACAGCGGAGGAAAAACAACACACCACCAATTATGCCCTGCCCCGTTTCCGATTTCAACCTTTAAAGCTCTGTAAAGACCTTTAGGAAGTGAAATATCTGCATAATATTTTGTAGGAAATTGGCTATCTGAAAGGCTTACCTTAACATCATAGCTGTAGCCGTTTTTCAATATTTCATCTTTTGCGGTATCTTTTAATAGGTCCAGATTTGGCAGCAATACTTTTTCTGCGTCTTCTCTTGTCTTGCAGTCTGCAAGAATTATCTGACACTGGGCAAGTACCCTGTCTCTTACCTTAAGCTTCAATGCCTGATCTTCCTCTGTATCGCTGTTTGCCAACACATGAAGCCTTAAAAGACTGCTGCTTATGTCTTCTTTAACGCTTTCTGCGTAAACATATAAAAATGACATTGCTATTGACATAGCCATAAGTAATATAACAATTTTTTTCATAAATGCCTCCTCGCATATTTGGGATTATTGCCTGGAGGCTTTTATTTTATACCTATTTATAGCGGACTATTTTTACTTCTTCCGGATTTCTGCCGGTAAGCCGCACAATTATTTCTTGAATTTTAGCCGCATCAGTACCTGTCAGCTCTGAATCGGATTTAACTATAACACTGACTGATGAGTCATTTATGAAAACAACGCAATCCTTAAACCCACGGGCTTTTATTTCACCTTCTGCGGAAGCTTCCTGCTCAATGCGTGAAGCCATATCAATCAGTCTGTTCTCTGCTTCCTGCTTAGCTGCTTCCGAAGAATTTTTATTATTTACAATGGCATTAAGACTTTCTTTTGATTTGCTTCTGCCTGTTTCTCTCTCGACACGGCTGTTTGCAAAATAGTCTTGTGTGTCTTGTGTATTTTGGGGTTCTTCAATTTTATTGCTGTTTACAAGTCGAGCCTCACCAAGCGCCATTTCTGAACTATCGGAAACGCTGCCATTGTCAGCATTTTTATAAGACCAATTAAAATACCCTGCCAGCGCTATCATAGTAACCAGCGCAACAAAAACTACTTGTTTTCTTTTAAATACCTTCATAACCCGCCCTCCGTTAATTTGATTTAAATACCTGAACCTTGTGTGCCGGCACATCTATAAGTGCTTTTACCGCATTAAGTATGTTTTCTCTTACTATTGCGTTATTAGCCCCCTCAGCCACCACAACAACTCCGCAGACTGAAGGATTATCTTTTTTTACCACTGCCAGCTCTCCCGATACCGATACATTTTTTTCTTGTGTAGAGGCATCCGAATGGCTGACATCCGTTGCCGGATAAATCGTGCCGTTGTCTGATAATGTAATCATCACACTTACTTTTCCCGCGCCTTTGATAAGGCTGAGTGTGTTTTCCATTTTTGTTTCCAATTCTTCTTCGTAATTCATGTCTTCTTTTATAGGTTTTTCCTTTACATTACATGACGGTATCATAAGTAACACTATTCCTGTAATTAATATGATATAAAGCAACTTATTATTCCTTAATTTATCTAAATACTTATTCATAATATATCTCCAGGTTTAAAGGCTTATAGGTTTCTCTGATGTAACTTTCCACATCTTGTTTGTATTCTTTCATATACAGCTTTATGTTTGTAACGTTCATCTTTTCATCCACATCAACATAGACCCTTCCGTAAGCAGACAAGTCCTCAATAATGCGTTTTTTATACTCATCCTGAAGTATAAATGTGTACTGCTTTTGGGCTTCTTCCTTTGTGATTGTCATAGTGTCTATATCAAATAGCTTTGCAATATCAACAGTTCTTAATGTTTTAGATAGAGGCATAAGCATTACGGCAGAAATAACAAGTGAGCATATAAGGCCTGTATATTTTTTAAATTGCCCGTCCGGCAGAAGCATATTGCATACTGTTACAAATATTGCCACAGCGCACAAAGATAAAATATAGCTCTTCATATTACCCTCCAAAGCCGGACGCAGTAATCAGAATTGCCGTAGACATAATCATCATAACCGCACTTACTGCAAGCTGGGCAAACAGCATTCCCATACATTCGCCTATTGCCCCTACCGCTTTCGACATACGGGTGTCAGAAACCGGCTCAAGGACTGCTGCCATTACATTATATAAAAAGGTAAGAGCTGCCGCTTTTATCAAAGGGTATGCGCTGATTAATGCTATTACGACTATACCAGCAATACCTACTGCACTTTTTATTGCTCCTGCAGAAGCTGTTAAAGCCGACACCGTATCAGATAATGCCCCACCTGCTACCGGAATGAAAGTTCTGACCGCAAACTTAGCTGTTTTAAGACTCAAAGTTTCTGTTGTACCTGCGGCATAATTTGTAATTGATAGTATTGCTGTAAATAAAAGAAGCATTAAACCAAGTATCCACTTAGCTGTTTTTTGCATTAACTCACAAAGCTTTGTAAGATTTTGTGTCTGCGTCATGTTGTTCACAAACCGTAGAGCAAAGACTCCGTATGTAAGGGGCATAACTATTTTTTTAACCACTAGGTCGCAAAGTGATGCGCCTATTAATATCTGCGTATTCATAATAGGCGCCGAAACAATTTTGCCCTGCGCAATAGATAAGCTTGTTATTGCCGGAATCATAGACTCTACAAAAAGGTTCATACTGTCCATGGCCGAATTTACCATATCGGCAGCCTCTTTAAAACCTACGGCTGCTATTCCGGCAAGGACTGCATAACAGCAAAAAAACGCTGCTTCTCCCGTACCCACATGGCCAAAAGAGCTTTGCATATTAGTTAAAAGAGTGCAAAAAATACCCAATAAAAGCAATGCACTCATTATTTTGACATTTGAACTTACTTCCTTGAAAAACACTGAAAGTCCCTTAGATGCTACACCTTTTAAATCTGTGCTGAAGTGACCTTCTGTGATGTTTTTAGTTATGTCCATAAACGAAAAGTTTTCATCAACCTTATAAATATTTTCTAGGGCCCCTGAAGTAAGTCCGTCATCTGCCGCACCCGCATCTTCAAGCGATATGGCATAACTTGGAATTAAAAAAATAAAAAAAGCTAAGAGTAAAATAATTTTTTTCATAGGTACCTCACAGCTCACAGTATATCTGCAATAATATCAAATAGGCTGCATACAATCGGCATAGCCAGCGCACAGATAATTATTTTGCCTCCAAGTTCAATTTTGCTTGCTACTGTGTTTTCTCCCACATCTCTGCACAGCTCTGCTCCCATCTGAGCCACATAAGCTATTCCTGTTATTTTTAGTACAGGCAAAAAGAAATCATAATTTAATCCACTTTTTGCAGCCAGCTCTTTTGCTGAATTTACAACATCTGTTATTTCCAAACTGCATACGGTTATCACAAAAGCCGTGCAAATTATTGCAATGGCCATAGCATATTCATTTTTTTTATATTGCTTTAGAATAACTGATAATAATGCTCCGGCAAGGCAGACTCCCGTAATCTGCCATATCATAACCCAAACACCGCTTTTATAGTTTCAAAAAGACTGCCAAGTTCAGGAATAACCATTGCAAGAACTACTACAAGCCCGGCCAAGGTTACAAAAAGAGCCTGCTCATCTCGCCCTGCCTTTGACACAAGCATCTGCAGCACAGCAACTATTATTCCTACCCCGGCTACTCTGAACACAAATTCTATCCCCATACAATGCACCTCAAAGTAAAATAAGCGTTATTAGTATCCCGGCCAGGATCCCTCCGCTTTTGTATAACTTTTCCGACTTTAAATAATCCTCACGAGCATTTTTTTCTGAGGCTTTAAGCCTTTCCATGCAAAGACTTATGTTTGCCTTTTGTCCTTCTTTGCTTTCGGCTGTTAGCCCATCGGCAAAATCTTTAACAGCCTTTTTTACTTCGCTTTTTAAGTACTCATATTCCGAACCTTCAATTTCCTTATTTGCTATTCTGGTAAAAATCACCGCTGCCTCACCCCTGCCGCTTTTTCTAAGCGCATCGGGCAAAGGCTCCATAGTGCATTCAATTAACTGTGACAAAGCAGTTAATGAGTAAATCAAATCCTCAATTACGGTTAGATTTTTACGTTTTTCCGCAGAAAATTTAAAGCCGAAAATTGTACAAATGCCGACAGTAATAAATGCACCCAGTATCTTAAACATAAAAACACCTACACTCTGAATATTTCTTCCACTGTACCCGGGCCGCTCCTTCTACTTAATATAACTACTAATTCAAAAGCTCCTGCTTTCATTAATTCTCTGATGCCTTCGCGTCTCATGGCATCTTCTCTGTTATATCCATGAGCAGAGCATATTACCTTTACTCCTGCATTAAGAATCTGTTTTACCGCATTTGCATCTTCAGCGGTCCCTATTTCATCGGTAATAATTATTTCGGGCGACATGGACCTTAGAAGCATTAACATACCCTCTGTTTTCGGGCAGTTGTCAAGCACAACCGTTACAGATCCAACGTCATTGGTTGGCACTCCCAATCTGGAAGCGGCAATTTCTCCGCGTTCATCTACTATGGCAGTTTTATATGTGAAGCTTGCTCCTCCCAATACTCTTGCAATATCACGCAGCATAGTGGTTTTTCCGCAGCCCGGCGGAGATATTATCAAGGTGCTTTTTACCCCTTCTCCGGCAATATACGGAATAACTGTTTTAGCGGCTCCCTTTACCTCTTTTGCAATTCTGATATTGACTGAAGAAATATCTGTTATGTAAGTAATTTTGCCCTTATCGGTTATAACTCTTCCGGTTATGCCGGCTCTATGCCCACCCTTTAATGTGACGTACCCGGCTGTCAGCTGGTTTTGATATGAATATAAGGAATTCTCACACAAAGAATTGACCAGAGCTGTAAGTTCACACCTTTTAATTATCGCTGCATTTTCCGCCTTTTCTAAGTTTCCGCTTTCTCCCAAAAATGAAAGTCCGCTGCGTTTGTATACCGCTAATGGCCGTTCCGCACAAAACCTAAGCTCCTCAATCGGATCTTCAGCTTCAGCGGCTTTTAAAATAATATCCCTAATATGTGGAGCAAAATATTCTTCAGCAAGCTCTTTTAATCCATAAGCATTCATACAATCATCCTTTCACCTAATAATATTAGCCTGTCCTTTAAAATAGAACATAAAAGATGCTTCGGTAAATAAAAAATAGCTCTGCCAAAATTAAATTTTGATAATTGGTCTACGCTCTATTTTGTATAGCATAAAAACAATATCACTTTAGGCATAGCTAAAAAATAAAAGTGGCTTATATGAACAGAAGCCTGTTCATATAAGCCACTTTTAAAGATTTTTAGTTGTTTTTAATACGGATAGCAGTAAAACATGATAAAGAAAAAGTGAAGAATGCTTCCTGCCAGCACAAACAAGTGCCATATAAAATGCATATATTTTACTTTTTTTAATTTATAAAAAATAATACCCAGAGTATAAGCTAATCCTCCTGCAATAAATAACATAAAACCGGATAAGCCTGTTTGTGTTAAAACATATTTTAAAATCATGACCGATGACCAACCCATAGCAACATACAGAATTAAAGATAGTTTTTCCCATCTTTCCAAGCTGATTGAGTTTGTTACTATTCCAATAACCATGCATAGAACATTTACTCCGAAAAGTACCCATCCCATTACGGCATACCCCATAAGCTGTCTAATAAGTACAAGACTGATAGGTATATAGCTTCCAACAATAAGTATAAAAATCGAGCAGTGGTCAAATATTCTGAAAACAGATTTGGCTTTATGGTTAGTTAAACTATGATATATCGTTGAAAAACAATACAGCAAAATCAAACTTGCGCCATATAGCGCCGCACTGACTATACCCATTGCTGTACCGGTGAAACATGCTCTTACAATAAGAACCGCCGTACCGGCAATCGCTAAAAGCGCCCCCACGCAATGTGAAACGCCATTTGCAATTTCTTCTCCCAAAGATTGGTTATTAACCTTATTTACATAAGGCATAAAATTCCCCCTTTAATTTTTTTATTATGTATAATTATTACCGGTAAAACAACAAACTGCGCGTAGCCACATGTAGTTTCTAAAACTATGTTACTACATTGTGATTACTTTGTCAAGGGGTAATGTCAAAAATATACTGTGGTTTGAATAATTATCTTTCTATCTTATCAAAAACTTTAAGCCAGGCATCAGCGATCAAGGCATGACCGGCAGCTTTAGGGTGTACTCCGTCGATAACCCAATTTTCTTCCGGCGCTTTTTTAAGTGCATCGTCAAATATCTGCCCGAGCGATATAAATTCGGCATCGTATTTACTTGCTACCCTAAAAGCAGCCTCAGCTCTTAAATCAACCTCACGCTTTAAAAAATCCCATTCGGGAAGTGTATGGGAAGCTTTCAAAAGAAAGGGACTCATGACTATAAATTTCACTGTAGGAAACTGTTCTTTTGTTTCCTCCAGAATTAAATTCATTGCCTTTTCGTAACGCTTTGCGCTCACTCCGTTAGAAATCTCGGGAAGCATATGCCATGCGTCATTTACCCCTACAAGAATACTCAAATAGTCAGGTTTTAAATTAAAAACATCTTTTTGAAGCCTTGCATATATTCCCACGGATTTATCTCCGCCTATGCCCCTATTATATACTGTGTATCTGCCGGGATATTCCAGATTCAGCTTAGATGCTATTAACGTAGCATATCCGCTGCCTCTGTATTCTTCACCATCCCTGCTTCTTTGGCAATCTGTAATAGAATCGCCCTGAAGTACTATGTTTTTCATTTTAATCATTTCCTTTAATCATTAAATATATTTTTCATTTTATTTTTAATTTCCATGGTTCTTTTTTCTGTTTCTTTAACGTCAACCAAAATATTAACTATGTCCCCTTCTTTTGCTTCCGGAAGCAATGCCTTGTCCATGGTTGCCGTTTGCTTGCCGGGAAGCTCAACTACAAGCTTATTTCCTTCAATCCTGTCAACAATTACTCTCATACTCATCCTCCAGTCTTAGGATAACACTTTATCTTTTTGCCATCAGAAAAAATTTGTATCTCACCGTTTTTATCTGTGCGGTAAACTTTTATTCTTCTGTCTTTAAGCCTTTTAATAACATCAATGGAAGGATGTCCATACTCGTTCCCTTTTCCTACAGAAATTAAGGCAACAGACGGTTTTACTCTGTTAAGAAATCGACTTGAAGTAGAGGTGTCGGAACCATGATGCCCTATTCTTATAACATTTGCAGACAGATCATTATTTTTGTCTTCAATCATTTCCTTTTCGTTAGCTACTCCGGCATCACCCATAACGATAAAGGCAGTGTCTTTATATTTTATTCTGACCACAGCGCTATAGTCGTTAAGATCAGAATATTCATCCAAAGCAGGTGATTTAATTTGAATCTTTAAATCATTTTCATTTAAAATTTCAACACCGCTTTTAGCTTTTGTCACAGAAAGATTTTTATCTTTTATAGCCTTTAAAACATCTTCAAAGGCTTCTGTATTCTGCGCTGCATCAGGCATATAAATTTTCCCTATATCAAAGTTTTTAATTATATAGCTCATGCCGCCTAAATGATCTGCATGAGGATGTGTACCTACAAGATAATCAATTTTTTTAATGCCAAGTTCAGTCAGCCTACCTGCGATGTAATCTCCGTCCTTGTAATTTCCAGCATCAATAAGCATACACCTGTTCCCCGGCATAACAAACAAAGTGCTGTCAGCCTGTCCTACATCAAAGCAGTACATAGTAAAATCTGATTTTATAGGATTACTTTCTATATAGCTCCATAATGATACTATTAATAATGCTGCAAGAATAATGCAATAAACCTTTTTCATTCTATTCTCCTTAATAATAAGATGTCAAATAACTATAAAAAGTCTAAAAATATGTTACATATTTTATATTACCAAAAATTAATTTCAAGTATTTCATTACTAAAGGTAAGTCTAATGCTAAAAGACAAAGAGCAAAGCATCTAATCTTAAAAATCTATTCTGTTATTATATGAAAGAGGAAGCCCCGCTCCCTTCTAATTATTTTTGTTAACTCCAACTTTTGAATACACTATTCTTTGGCTGTTATAGAGGCTAAAGCAGCCTGACATTATGTAGCTCACTCCGCTTGCCATGGCGTAAAATATTAATCCTTCAGAACCGAAAAGCTCTACTCCCAGCATTAATGATGCCAATGGACAATTTGAAATGCCGCAGAATATACATACCATACCTATTGCGGCGGCAAATGACGGATCTATTCCGAAAAGAAAGCTTGCACTGACTCCAAAGGTCGCCCCCACAAAAAGAGCCGGTACGATTTCGCCGCCTCTAAAGCCGGACGCCATGGTAACAGCCGTAAATATCAGCTTCAAAATAAAAGCATAATAAACTGCTTTTCCTGCTAAAGCTAATTTAATAACATCCATTCCTGCTCCGTTATAATCATCATTTCCTACAATCAATGTTAAAGTTATTATTAATAATCCTCCCACGAAAGCTCTCGTATAATCAGATTTAAATTTTTTGCGCATCAGTTTTTCCGCAGTGCTGAGTGTAACGCAAAACAAGACACTAATCAGCGCACAAAGAATTGATAATAAAGCAATCTTTATAAATGCCATAATAGAGATTTCCGGAAAAACTACTGTGCTGTAAAATAACCTGCCGTTTCCCATTGATAAAGAAATTATATAAGCAATTGCTGATGAAACAATGCATGGCATAAGTTCAAAATATCTTATATGTCCAACCGCAACAATTTCGAGAGCAAAAATTGCGGCAGTAACCGGAGTTGTAAATATGGCAGAAAATGCACCGCTCATACCGCATACAATTATAACGCTCATTTTTTCTTTATCAAGCTTTAATAATTTTCCTATTTCAGAGCCGATGCCTCCGCCTATTTGCAAAGCTGCTCCTTCCCTGCCGGCAGAACCTCCAAAAAGATGTGTTATAAATGTTCCTATAAAAATCAAAGGTGCCAAAAGAGGTGAAGAGGAATGTTTTTCCCTTATGCAGTCAATTACAGTATTTGTGGAAAGCTGTTCTTTTGATAACTTATAAAGTAAGGAAATTACAATTCCTCCCACGGGAAGCAAATAAACGAGCCACAGATTTGCTTTTCTTGTTTCTGTGGCAAATTCAATAGCCTTATGAAATAATGCTCCAACGATTCCTGTCACTGCACCTACCAAAGCAGCTATAGCAAACCAATATATAAATCTCCGGAGGTATTTTTCAGCTTTCATTATTCCATCTTTCATGATTCTCTCCATTAACCCCTTTATCTTCCTAAATTAGCCTTATTTATTGCTTTTTACAAACCTGCCTATTTATTTAAAAGAAAATCGATGTCTTCCTTTGTCAATTTAATATCCGCTCCGCTTAAAGATTCTTCTAACTGAGGTATGTTTTTACATCCAACTATAGGAATTGTCTGGAAATCCTTATTTTCACACAGTCCCCCAACAACTAATTGACCTACTGTTATTCCGTGAGATAAGGCATATTCTTTTATCCGCTCAAAACGCTTTAAATTCGTCTCGCTCAAATACCTCTCCTTTGCCTTCGGACTCAAATTATCAATTCCGCCATTATATAATTTAGAAAAAAAGCCCTTAGCCTGTGAAGCAAAAGCAAAAACGCTTAAATTATGATCTGAAAAATAACTATATTCATCATCATTCATAAGCACTAAAGTAGGATCATTATTTTCCGTTAAAGCCTGGGCTAAACTATATTGAATTTGGCTGGATATAATTTTAGCAAGGCCATGCCCAGATGCATACCGGTTAGCCTCTTCAATTCTCTTATGTGTCCAGTTTGACATACCTATATAACGCGTTTTCCCTGCTTTAACCAAGTCGTTTAAGGTCTCCATTATTTCCCCGACAGGTAAAGCTTCACAGTCCCTGTGAAGCCAGTATATATCTATGTAATCAGTTTTGAGATGCTCTAAGCTCTCATTTATATCCGATGTGATTTCTTCCCTTGACAGTCTGGTAATATCCATATGTTCGATTTCAGGATGAGCACCTTTTGTGGAGATGATTACTTTGTCTCTGTTTTTTCTTTCATTCATCCAAGCTCCAATCATCTTTTCGCTTCTGCTTTTTTCTCCCGGAGCCCAGTTCGAATAAACCAGAGCAGTATCAATAAGATTTCCTCCCTGATCCATAAAAAAGTCCAGCATTTCATAAGACTTCGCCTTGTCTAATGTAAGTCCATAGGTATCTGTACCCAAAGCTGCTTTGCTAACGTACATATCTGTTTTACTAAGTAATACTTTATCCATTTGATGCCTCCTAAATAAAATTGCATACACGAAGGCTGTGCCTGTAAATTATATTACTAAGGCACAGCCCTTTATTTAATTAAAACTGCTAAGTATGTCTTTAATGTTGCTTTTGTCTAAAATGCCCACATCTATGCTTATTACATATTTTCCGATTTTCCTCATGTAAATATACTGTCTGTAGGATGAATTATCGGAGTCAGTTTTTCCGGCAAGTTCCATGTACTGATAGACATTACCGCATATAGTTTCCTCTGATTCGTCAATAATGTCATAATTCATATTATACATTTGTTCTTTCGCCTTTTCGACATAATCCTCAATGCTGAAGATTTGTCCATAGGTCTTTAGCATATTGTCGTACATTACCATTACGCTTGGACCCTTATCTCCTTTTGTGCACATCATATCAAATGTCATACCTGAATTTTTTCCGGCCTCTTCTGACATTTTTTGGAGCTCTTCCTTGGATTTAAAACTCCAACTGTCATCAGGTAAAGTAAATTTTAAACCTGCAAAGTCACTTTTGTATACTTTTCCTTCAATAGCTCCCGGAGCGGCAGTAACAGTCTTAATGTCACTTGCATATTTAACTTTCTTTTTTCCTTGACACCCTGCTACAGCAAACAGCATCATAACAGAGAGTATAATGCATAAAAATTTTTTAATCATTTATTCCCGCCATCCTTTATAATTCCTAATTATCATAAATTACTCAGTAATTTATATCTTTTACAAGGAAATAATTTTCCGCTCTTCTTCGCTTACGGCAAAGGTATTTTATCATAACTTTCTTTGTTTTTCAACAGTTAACGCTATTTTTAACAGAAAGTTCATTGATTCACTTTGATAAAAGAATTTCCTTGTTAGTACCGTAAAAAATATCATCATGCCCGCTTACTAATTTACAAAATTCTTCCATTCTATCCCATGTGTCGTTAATATCAAATTCATAAGCATGACCCCATACGTAAAGGATCTGTGGTTTATCCTCTTTAAGCTTTACAAACTGCTCACCCAGTTCAAACATTTTGTCCCATTCCCCGTTGTGATATACTGTTGGCTTAAAGCGAAGCAAGTCCTCTTGAATGTCAAAAGAATGGTTTGAAATAATTGTCCTTGCATATTTAATTTTAGTATGTTCTCTCACAAGGCGAACTACTCTGTCATCATGGTTTACTCCGCCGCCGGGATAAGCCATTCCCACAACCTCATAGCCGGCAAGTTCACTTAGGGCAAGCCTGTCTTTCTCTACCTGATTAATCACGTCTTCATCCGAAAGGCTTGGAAGCGAGGGATGGGTCAAAGTGTGTGCAGCTATTTCATGGCCGGAATATATCTTTGCTACATCCTCCGGGTCGTTTTTTGTATGGTTTACTCGATAGGTTTCCCTGACCAGCTCTCCTGTTTTTCCTAAACATCCCGAATTAATATTAAAAGTTGCTTTAAGACCGTATTTATTAAACAAGTCTATAAGCCTTATATCTTGTGTTACTCCGTCATCATAGCTGAATGTTACCGCTTTAAACTTTCCGTTAAACATCTTTATCACTCCAAAAAGTATTTTGACAAATTGATCCGGCAAATTTTATTTATGGCAATTTGTTTTTGCAGCTTTTGAAAATATCATACCATTCTTCTCTTGTAATCTTTATTTCAGCAGCTTTAATGCAATCAAGCAGCCTTTCGGTGTTCATAGTGCCGGTTACAGGCTGAAAAGAAGCGCTATGGCGAAGCAGCCATGCCATTACAATAGTAGTTTTAGATGCATTATATTTATTTGCTATTTCAGAAAGTTTTTTATTAAGCTCTCCAAACTCATCATTATCAACAAAAGTACCATTAAAAAATCCATATTGAAAAGGCGACCAAGTTTGTATCGTAATATTGTTAAGTCTGCAAAAATCCAATACGCTGCCATCTCTGCAAACGGCAGCATCATTCATCATATTAACATTGATTCCATTTGATATCATTGTGGAATTGGCAATGCTAAGCTGAAGCTGATTGACCTCAATAGACATATTTAAAGACTTCATAAGAAGCTGTATTTGCATTGGATTATGGTTAGATACACCAAAATAACGAACTTTTCCGGTTTCTTTTAGAAGTTCAAAAGCTTCCCCTACTTCTTCCGGCTCTACCAAAGCGTCAGGTCTATGTAAAAGGAGTACATCAAGATAATCAGTTTTAAGTCTTGATAAAATGCCGTCTACAGATGAAAGTATATGTTCTTTTGAAAAGTCATACATTTTGCCCGGGACAATTCCGCATTTAGATTGAATAATAATCTTTTCTCTAATATCTGAATTCATATGGATACATTCAGAAAAAATTTTTTCACATTCACCTTTTCCGTAAATATCTGCATGGTCAAAAAAGTTTGCTCCATTATCAATGGCTGTTTTTATAAATGCTTCCGCTTTATTTTTATCTATACTATTTAACCTCATGCACCCTACTGCTATTACCGGAACATTAAGTGAGCTTTTTCCAAGCTTTATTGTTCTCAAAATGAATCACTACCTTTAATATTGGATATAAAAAGAACCCTTTCATATTTAAAAGCATTATAGCATATAAAAATCCAACTATGCAATAGAAAACCAAATAAATACAAAAAAATAAGGTGGCTTTATAAAGCCACCTTATTAGTTAACTTATTCCTCTTTAGCGCAGCAACCTTCGCCTCTTGGGCAATCGCAATCAACAGCTGCTTTACCAACTTCAGCTCTTGCTCCAAAAATCAACGGCACTTTAACTTTAAGCTTCTGAGTAACTGTAAATTTGCACTCTTTGTCATGTTTTTCGTGACATTCATCGCATCTACAGTCAATATAAGGTTTCCCTATACACTCGGTTTCAGCATTTCCAGCCTCACCAAATGCCTTTATTTCAACAGGAACACATACATCAACCTCTTGAAAAACCATTGCCGGGCAAAAGCCTATTTTCTCTTCTAATTCATTATCCATAAAATAACCTCCTTCCATTTGATTATCCTCTAATAATGTACCTGAACATATATTAAAATTATCTTTACTTAATTCAGAATGATTTTTTTCTTTATTGAAATGAAATACTACTTCAATACCTTCAAACTTTCTCATTTTTTCATCTTCTTTACTTTATATAAAAATCGGGCTATTATCCAATGCCAATCTATATAGATTGGGAAGCATATGACGATAATAACAAAGTATTTTTACTCTTCTTTTTATTGTGTATTTAAATCATTAGAATTCTTAAAATAAAGGCAAAATACCATGAAGTATTTAGCCTTTTTAATTGGGTTTTAAATGTCTGTCTGTAATTACTTGCGTACCTATTTACGCTCTAAGTATTTGGGTGTTCTCAAGTCAACACCCATAAGTAAGATATGACAAATAACAGATTTTGTGAGTGATAAGGCCTTTTTATTTTAACTTTTAAAAAAAGGCTTTTGTTTTTCCGCTTTTTATGGGCAATCAGACGTAAACAGTTAACTAACAAAAGTGCTTATCAGGTGTGGGCAGTCAATATTGTTGTGTTTTCAAGCCTCCATACTTTTTCAACTTTAGGAAAGCCTGAATTAAGCAGCATTTCTATCTGGTTTTTAATCGTACAGGGGGTATCATAATGATAAAATTCATCGTCTTTTATGCCTTGCTCTATACGAATACGGCTATTTTCAGAATAATAAAAATCTTCGTCACTTTGATTTTCAACCATGTAGTCACATTCAATATATACCCCACCCGGCTTTAATGAATTAAATATCTTCCTGTAAAGTTTGATTTTTTCATCATGTGTAAAATGGTGCATTGTCTGAAAAGATATGCAGGCATCAAACGCCTTTTGTCCAAAGTCATAATCAAAATAACTTGCATTTACTAATTTAAGATTTTTGCCCGGGTATTTTTCCTTTAATTTATCAAGCATCGCTTTTGTTAAGTCGACACCTGTCACGCAAACTGCTGGTTTCTTCTTGAAAATTTCATTCAATTCCAAGCCGGTACCGCACCCTAAATCCAAAAGATATTCGGTATTTTCCGGTATTAGTCCTGCCATTATTTTGTAGCCTTCCCTGCAACCGGGTACATCACTTAACATATGCTCATCATAATTATCCACACGAGCAGTAAAAAATTCATCCATCTTTTCTAATGTCATAACAGTTAATCTTTCCTTTATAAAAACTATAAATTTACTTACAGTTACTTAGTTTACATTAAAACTCTGTTTTTGCCTACTTTTTTAGCTCTTACAATGCATTATTATTAATTTCTATTTTAATATTCTAACATCTCCATGCCCTCCATAGACATAGAAGCCATTTCTGCCTGCATCATCAATTAGCTCACAAACAGCATTACGCATATTCTTTGCATCTTCAGAATTAGTATTTACACTTGTCATAAGATATGGTGCAAGCGAATTGAATTCTGCTCTTTCTTCTGAAAAGCCCTCAATATTAACATAAATATCTCCTGTAAAGGCAACTCTATGCTTTCTGCACAAAAACACCATCTCACCATATAAATGACCCCCGCTACCTTCATAAACTTCAAGTTCTAAATCATTGAATTTAAGTGTGTCTATAAGCAATAAATTCTTGTGTTGCTTTGGAACATCGTTGCCTATGATATGAAATTTATCAGAAACCGGCGGCTGATAGTTTGTGATAATTCTGCTTAATTTGCTATATCCAACACAAAAATTATTTTGTTCTCTATAATCCAATTCACCTTTTAATTGTCTGTTTAGACTGTCAGCGCTTTTTTCATTCAGATAAATTTCAGCATCATTCATAACAGAAAGTAGTCCGCAATGGTCCACATCGGCATGAGTTATAATTATTTTCTTTTTCCGGTTTTCAAAATCATTAAACAAACTATGAAATATCTTAAACATTTCTTCGGCATAGATTGCAAAGCCTGTGTCTATAAACACTAATTCATCTTTCAATTCAAAAATATACGTATTACTTCCACAAGGCGGCTCAATTATGTGGAGCGTAATATCAGCGTTTATTTGATGCTTGCTTATATCAGCAACAAAATTATCACCTTTATGTGATGAAACAAATTGGGCAAACCTCTTTACATAATCAAACACCTTTTCGGGGTTTTCACCTTTGTCTTGAAGCATTTGCAAAGTTCTATTAGCTTCCGATATAAACTCCTTAGCTTTTCCCATACTTAAACCTAGCATCCTTTGAATTTCGTTACCAAGACGAATATAAAAGATAGTGTTATCCAAGGTGTTTTCAAGATTATTGTAATTTATAATGTCCACCTGATAAAGCTCGCTTATATCATTTAATATAAGCTTAATAATATCGGGGTTTTCTATTAACAGCCCCATTTTAAAGCTTTGGTATGGTGTTTCGTTTTCATAGGAATTAATGTAAGAAATATTCACATCATATTGTTCAAGAATTTTCAAGACGGGGTAAACACCGCCGGGTTCGTCTTTTATTTTTATATCTATCACAATTACTTGTGTATTCTCTAATGTGTCGCTTAGGTATCCTATGCTGGAAAGTTCTTTCGTAATTTTATCAAGATTTTCTTGCTCTGCCGCAACATCAATAAAAAGTGTTCTGACATCAATTGCTTTGTTATAGCTGACCCGAACAATATTTCCATTATTATTCATTATTATTTTAGATGCAAGCATGAACGCTCCCGGCTTATCCGGCATTCTTGTTATGTAAATTTGTTTTTTCATATTTACCTCTCAATATTAACTTGCCCTTGATAAGTTAACTTATCAAGGGCAAAACATTTATTTAACTAAAAATCTGCTGCTTTATGTTTAATTGTTGCTTCCATTATTTCGTAGTAAGCCCAGCTTGTATTAGAAACGTCACTAAAAGAATTGCTGTACTTTGCTATATTCGCATCAACCTTATCCGCACTTGGCGTTCTGCCGATAGCTGCATTTATGATTTTTACGGCTTCGGCCCTTGTGATATACGCGTCAGGCTTAAATGCTTGGTCCTCATATCCTTTTATCCAGCCTTGTGCATAAAGAGTCATTATATAGTCCTTTGCCCAATGCTCATGAATATCACTGAACAAATCATCTGTTGTACTTTTTATTGCTAATTTTTTAAGTCTTACGATGGCTGCCGCAAATTCAGCCCTTGTCATATTTGCATTCGGATGAAAATTGCCGTCTGCGTAGCCTTTAATCAATCCTGACTGACCGGCGAACCCAATAGCATTTAAGTACCACCCACCCGGCTCTAAATCATTGAAGTCAGAGGTGTAATACAGGTATTCATTGTAGCTGTCCGATACTCCTGCAAGTATCGTGGCAGCCTCTGCCCTGGTAATATTACTGTCCGGCTTAAAGGTGTTATCTGAGTAGCCTTTGATGTAAGGCATATGGTAGATTACACTTTCATTTTTAACTGTGCTGCCAAAGCTACTTGCAGATGATTTTTTTTCTTTTATTGTTGCCGTTGTGTCAACCTTCGTATCGGATAATACATAATTGCCTTTATCTGCACCGGCAAGAGCAATTCCCGTTACCGTGACCGTCTTATTTTCCCCTACTTTTGAATCAGAAAATTCTGCAGTTCCGGAAGCGGTAACATCATCTTTGCCTATAATACCGTCAAGTGTGATATTGACCTTTGCACTCGTATCTCCGTCATGCACCTTATCTTTCGCTATTGCCCCAGGTATTAATGTCTTCGGCGTTATATCAGCTGTAACATATACGGAGGCTAAACTGTACTTTTTTGCATTGCTGCCTTGCAAAGCCAAGCCTGATATAGTAACCGTTTTACCTGTTCCTGCATTTTTATTTTCAAAAGTCCCTATGGCATTTGACGTATCAAGTGTTACCTCGTCAATTCCTTGTATTCCGACTAATTGAGCGTTGTCTAAATTAATATCAGCACTCGCATTTCCGTCATATGTTTTGCTTGCAGCTGTTATGCCTGTAACGGTCAATTCAATATTATCATTCACGGTCTGTTCCACCTGAAAAACTGCCGGAGTGATATTATCCGCCGTTATTGTAACATCTGCCAAATAGTCACCTGCTGCCAATCCATCCTTTGCCTTTACCGTAAAAGTGGTTGATTGTGTAGTATCATTAAGCGTTGCAGAAAGCGGATGATCTATATCAAAAGCATCCGCATTGGCTCCGCTTAAAGCTACTTGGAGGTTTTCTATATCCCCTGTGCCTGTTTTTTCTATTGTAATTGTCTTTATCTTCTGGATCCCTGATTCATATCCTTCCCACAGTTCATTGAAGGTCTTGCCTGCAATAGGCTTGATTGCATATTTTATTGCCTTCATAACCGTAGCTTTATTAGAATTTTCGCTATCCTTGTAGGCCACATAAGGTGTATTGCTATTATCTATCGCTATTGCTATATAATCTGAATAACCGGAAGAAAAGCCCGCGTTTCCTACCGTTACCCAACTGCCGCCATCATATTTCATTACTGTCGCTTTTTTTGAGTTTCCACCATCCATGTATGCCACATAAAGAACTCCATTGTTGTCCATTGCCATTTTCATATAATATGCTTCGCCAGAAGAGAAACCCGTATCTCCTACCGCTACCCAATTACTGCCGTCATATTTCATTACTGTCGCTTTACCTGAGTTTCCGCCATCCATGTAAGCTACATAAGGTGTTCCGCTTGAATCTATCACCATTGATATGTTACCGGCCTCTGCAGCTGAGAAGTCTTTATTTCCTACC
>JAUZPY010000025.1 GCA_030705805.1 Bacillota bacterium
GCCGGATTCCAAACAACCAGAAGCATACCGGCAACAGGCTATACCTTCATTGAATCAGGTATCATTTACGTAAAGGCTCAGGCAACAGCAAATGACCTGGTACTTGCAAATGTAGGAGGACTTGTAAACGGCAAGACCATTAAGGTAAGTACATCAACCTCAGATGAAGGAAACGGTCAGTATAACTTGAATGCAAGCTATGCAGACCTTGGAATCACAGCAGTAGGATTTGTGACTTACTTAGACGGCTCAGGAAACAAGGTAACAATCTACACAGATGCATACAATGTTATCCAGTAATTCAAATTAAAAAGGGCAAGAAAAAGTATATAGTAAAATCTTGTCTTTATAAAAGGACTGATGCTTTTAAAAGCATCAGTCCTTTTTTTGCTATTTAGAAAAAGGCTTTTATCATTATCTTTTATATTCAGAGCCAATCTTGTGTCAATATATCTTTCACCTTATATTATTTGCACATAAGTACCGATTTTAATTACTT
Organism: Bacillota bacterium; assembly: GCA_030705805.1. GTDB lineage: Bacteria > Bacillota > Clostridia > CAKSNL01 > HGM11501 > JAUZPY01. The sequence goes on from JAUZPY010000025.1 coordinate 500, forward strand.
CGGCAGTACCGTTTTCTTTAAAAAGGGGTTAGCAATTAAATATATTTTTAATAATAACTTTTGTTTTATATGAAGAAGCCCAATGCCCATCACCAATTCTGTAGCAGTTAAAATGACAATAGGGAGCTTAAATGATTGTCTATTCTCATTTAGAATATGCCAGAGTTTTCTGCTTTTTTCTATTTGTTAAAGCTTCCGATATTCCATAATTACTGTTTCGAAAGCTTTTACATTTCCTACATTAAATTTTACATTTTTAATGTTTTCTATGTTTGTAATTATAATAGGAGAATGAATAGGAAATCCTTTTTCTTTAAACAAATTTAAGTCAGCATAGGCGATTAAGTCACCTTTTTTAACTTTGTCACCTTTTTTAATATAGGTTTTAAAACCTTCGCCCATTAATTCAGATGTACCTATTCCTACTTGAATAAGAATGTCAAGACCATCATCGGATTTTATTTGATAATTATGCAAAGTGTTAGGGACATCATCAGCAATTCCATTTACAGGACTGTAAACTTTACCGTCTTCAGGAATGATTGCAATTCCGTCTCCAATCATTTTCTTAGAGAAAGCATTGTCCGGAACTTGGTGAAGCAAAACCGCTTTTCCGTTCTGAGGTGAAAATATTTTACCTTTATCTTTCTTACTGAATTGGAACATACACATACCTCATTTCAATTTTATTATTATTGCCAAGTTTAATAATTATATTTGACAAAAAAATAAAAGCTTACTATTGTATTTTTATTTTACAATAGTGATAGCTTTGCTTAATGCCTGCTTTTTAGGTATTTGTCCAATCAGCGAGAGACTTTCATTTTTGAAAAATAGCAGACTATGCCTGATGCCGCAAAAGTAAAGTAAAGGTGAAAGTTATTACCTAAGAAAGTTTGATAGCAATGAAAGACCAGAGGGTACAGTTCATTCATTTTTAGCCTGATGCAAAAAACAAGAAAAAGGGGCGACTCATAATAGAATTTAAAAGTTCTATTATGAGTCGCCCCTTTATATTAATTGGGATTAATACATTCCCATTCCGCCCATATCGGGAGCTCCTGCTGACGGAGCAGCCGGAGGCTCAGGAATATCAGCTACAAGACTTTCGGTAGTAAGCACCATGGAAGCTACGCTGGCAGCATTCTGCAGGGCACTTCTTGTAACCTTAGCAGGGTCTACAATACCTGCTTTAATCATGTTTACATATTCATTGGTTAAAGCGTTATAGCCTGTTCCAGACTCGGAATTTTTGATTTGGTTTACAACAACAGCACCTTCAATACCGGAGTTAAAGCAGATTTGCTTTAATGGTTCTTCCAAAGCAGAAAGAACTATTTGAGCACCTGTCTTTTCATCACCTAAAAGTGATTCTACAAGCTCTTTAACCTTTTTAGATGCAATAATGTATGCAGAGCCGCCGCCCGGTACAATACCTTCTTCAACAGCTGCTTTTGTAGCTGCAAGAGCATCCTCAATACGAAGCTTAATTTCCTTCATTTCGGTTTCGGTAGCAGCACCAACTTTTATGACTGCAACGCCGCCTGCTAATTTTGCAAGTCTTTCTTGGAGCTTTTCTTTATCAAACTCAGATGTAGTGGTTTCAATCTGAGCTTTAATTTGATTAATTCTGTCTTCTATAGCTTTCTTGTCGCCATAACCGTCAACAATTATAGTGTTTTCCTTCATAATCTTAACTTGTTTAGCGCGTCCAAGCATATCCATTGTTGCGTCCTTAAGCTCAAGACCGATTTCTTCGCTTATAACCTGACCGCCTGTAAGTATAGCGATATCCTGAAGCATTTCTTTTCTTCTGTCACCAAAGCCGGGAGCTTTAACTCCGGCGCATTGGAAAGTGCCTCTGATCTTGTTTACCAATATAGTAGCAAGAGCTTCGCCCTCTAAATCTTCTGCAATAATTACAAGTTTCTTTCCTGCCTGAACAATCTGCTCAAGAAGGGGAAGAATTTCCTGAATGTTAGTAATCTTCTTATCGGTAATAAGAAGCATTGGCTCTTCGTATACAGCTTCCATTTTTTCTGTATCGGTTACCATGTAGGGGGAGATATATCCTCTGTCAAACTGCATACCTTCAACTACATCGCTGTATGTTTCTGCAGTCTTTGATTCTTCAAGAGTAATAACGCCGTCTGAGCTTACTTTTTCCATATCGTCAGCAATAAGTTCGCCAACAGACTCGTTGCCTGCTGAAATTGCGGCTACTCTGGCTATATCATTTCTGCCGGAAACCTTTACGCTTGTTTCTGCAATAGATTTAACGGCAACATCTACAGCCTTTGAAATACCACCCTTAACTATCATGGGATTTGCACCTGCTGCTATGTTCTTTAAACCTTCTCTTACCAAAGCCTGTGCAAGAAGAGTAGCTGTTGTTGTACCGTCACCGGCAACGTCATTGGTCTTTGTAGCAACTTCTTTAACGAGCTGGGCACCCATATTTTCAAAAGGACACTCAAGTTCAATTTCCTTAGCAATAGTTACACCGTCGTTTGTAATTAACGGAGAACCGAATTTTTTGTCAAGAACAACATTTCTGCCCTTGGGACCAAGTGTTATTTTTACTGTATCAGCGAGATGATTGATACCTCTTTCAAGTGCTTTTCTGGCATCTTCGCCATATTTTATTTGTTTAGCCATTTATAAAACCTCCTTATTCAACGATAGCAAGAACTTCGCTCTGCTTCAGAATGGTATATTCAGTACCGTCGAATTTTACCTCTGTGCCGGAATACTTGCTGATTATAACTTTGTCGCCAATTTTAACTTCCATTTCAATTCTTTTACCATTGTCAATAGCGCCGGGGCCTACTGCAATAACTTCAGCAATTTGTGGCTTTTCCTTTGCACTTGCAGTGAGAATTATACCGCTTTTAGTTGTTTCTTCTGCTTCAACCATCTTAACAACTATTCTGTCAGCTAACGGTTTAATGTTCATTATATTACCTCCCAAAAAATATGTCTGTTTTAGCACTCTCTGGCCTAGAGTGCTAACTGTTACTATAATAACTAAAATGAGTGCATTAATCAAATTAATATACTGCCCAAATTTAGCTAAAAATTACATATTTTCATATAAATCCTTTAATTTTCTTTAAAATGCTTTTATTTACATATATTTTTGCATATCTAACTTTATAAAGAATATGAATATATATTGAAAGGAAGGGATAATTATGGCTAAAAGATATATAATACTGCAAGGAGTATCAGGCTATACAGGAAGCGGAGTTGCTTCTTTATGTGGAGGGACAATTACTGTAAGCATAACAGGAACTTCTGAAGAACATACTATATATTTTATGTCAGCCAGGGATTCAAATATTCGAATAAATGCCGGAACAATAAGAGGAGGATGCGCCAAGAGCTTTGAATTAAAGCCTGAAGATGCAGACCACATTGATTCTGTTATTTTAGTAAAAGACGGAAGTCCTGTTATAACCGGAACATTAGCACCGTTCTTGCCGGAGTTTAAGGAAGAACCGGGGGAAGAAAGAAAAAAGAAGGATAATAAATCGCCCCTCGGAATAGATGATGGATTTAACTGGCTGAAAATTGAGGATGGTCGCTTTGCTGAAAATATTCCTATAATAAGATATATATTTGAAAATATTAATGTTATAAGCAGAATAAATAAATATGGTTATTATATGTATGGAACCAATGGGGGCAAGTCTGCCGTAGCCATATTTTCAGAGCAGGGAGAAACCAACCCATTTGTACATTTGGAGGATTGCGCCAGAAAAGTAAACGGATACTGGGTAGTATGTGCAGATAAAAAAGAAAAGTATTTTTATTCAATAATAGACTAATAAATTTTTATGCATAAAGCAATGCATATATATAAAAAATACTTGATTAAATTGGAAAAAAAATATATAATGAAATAAACACAAAATAAGGAGGAATCGCTGATGGGTGAAAATTCAAATGTAGAGAATACAGACAGCGTAAAAATTTCTGAAGAGGTAATTGCAATAATTACTGGTGTTGCCGCATCTGATATAGAGGGAGTTTCAAATGTTGGAAATAGCGGAATTGCAGCCAACTGGACTGAAATTATTGCAGGAAAGAAAAACAACTCTAAAGGTATTAAAATAGAACTAAACGAAGAAAAGGTTATAATTGACATTAATATAACTGTTAATTACGGAACATGTATTCCTGATGTTGCGAGAAACGTACAGGATGCTGTGAAAAAGTCTGTAGAGGAAATGACAGGGTTAGTAGTTGAAAAGGTAAATGTTCGTGTTGCAGGTATAAAGTTGAAAACCGAAAATGATAAAAAACCTTCAAAGACTAAAAAGGAAGAACAGGAAGCTGAATAAAATAAATTAAGCTACTTTTGGGGGCGGAGTATGTTAAATATTTCTATTATTCCCAATTACGAAAAAGCCGGAGTTCAAGATATTATAAATATGCTCCGGATGAATTTTGATAAAGAATGCAATATAACAGTTGAAAAAGGCTGCTTTGAAGAAAAACTCAGCGTTTGTGCAGACGCAGCCGTTGTTCTCGGTGGTGACGGCACTATTTTGCACGCTGCTAAGATGTGTGCAGAAAGTAAAACCCCCATACTGGGAATAAACCTTGGCACGATGGGATATATGACAGGTGCCGATAAAGGAAATGCAAAGGAAGCCTTCAGGCAGCTGCTTTCCGGTGATTATACAGTTAACATGAGAATGATGCTTGATATTTCTGTAATTAGGGACGGCATGGTTTTATACAAAGGCAGCGCATTAAACGATGGCGTCATTTTTAGGAATGTCAGACTATTGCATATGAGTGAATATATCGGAGATCAGTTTGTATACAGTTTTGCAGGCGATGGGATTATTATATCTACACCTACCGGTTCAACAGCTTATTCGCTTTCTGCGGGAGGACCTGTTGCCCCACCTGATATGCAGGTTATGATTTCAACACCTGTATGTCCTCATTCAATACATATAAGGCCAGTACTGGTACCTGCGGATAAGCAGGTTAAAATTGTTATAAAACAATTGCCCGAGGAAGAAGCAGCCCTGACTGTGGATGGGCAGAATGCAATGTATCTAAAGGAAGAAGATATTGTTTTATTTAAAAAATCAGTTTTGGAAGCCGGTCTTATAAGCTTAAAACAATTAAACTTTTACGATGTTTTAAGATACAAATTATCGGTTCATGATGAAGAAGGGATAAGATGAGAGTAATAAGACAAAATGCTATACTTAAGCTTATAAATGAAAAATCAATTCAGACTCAGGAAGAACTTTCAAGGGAGCTTAAGGAAATTGGATTTAATGTAACTCAAGCAACGGTGTCAAGAGATATAAAAGAACTGCGCCTGGTTAAGATTTTGGGAGAAGACGGAATCGTAAAATATCATAATGGCAAAAATACAGAATCTTCCGATGTTGGGGACAGGCTAAAGTCCATATTGAAACATAGTCTGGTTTCCGTGGACAGTGCAGAAAACGATGTCGTTATCAAAACTCTTCCCGGAGTAGCTCAGGCTGCTGCAGCTGCAGTTGACGCAATGCACTGGCAAGAGGTTGTGGGTACTATTGCCGGGGATGATACAATTTTAATAATAACAAGGAACTCAAAAGGTGCCACTCTTGTGGTGGACAAGTTTAGAAACTTTAAGTAGGTGAATTTTATGAAAACTGTAATAAAGATTGAAGGCATGCATTGTATGCATTGTGCAGCTTCTGTAGAAAAGGCAGCGCTCAGCGTTTCAGGCGTTAAATCTGCAAAGGTCAATTTAGAAGAAAAGACTGTTACAGTTGAACACGAAGGCAATATTGACTTGGTAATAAAGAACATTGAAAACACAGGCTACGATGTGGTTAAATAGCAAAAAAACTGCTTAGGAATAAGGGAGGCAGACTCTCTTATGCCTAAGCAGCTTTCTTTATTGACTTTAATAAGCCTTAATGATATAATATACTGAATGATTTTTAATAATTGTTTTAAATTTATTATTTGCAGTATGTTATTGTCTGTATAGTAATTTTTTTGCCAAAGTAAGTTTATTATGCACTTCAGACTTTGGCAGCGCAGGCAGTATTTTTAATACTGTTTAATAAAAAGCCACCATAAAAAAGGGTGGTTTAACATATTGGAAAGGGATGTCTTACATTATGCAAAAATTAGGTCTTAATGAGATAAGAGAAAAGTATTTATCTTTTTTTGAATCTAAGGATCATTTGCGTCTTCCCAGCTTCCCGCTGGTACCGAAAAATGACCCTTCAATTCTGCTTATCAATGCAGGAATGACACCGTTAAAGCCCTATTTTACCGGAAAGGAGACTCCTCCGAGAAAGAGAGTTACAACTTGCCAGAAATGTATCAGGACTCCTGATATAGAACTGGTTGGGAAGACAGCAAGACATGGTACATTCTTTGAAATGCTGGGAAACTTCTCTTTTGGAGACTATTTTAAAGATGAAGCTATTGCCTGGGCGTGGGAGTTTATAACTAAGGTCATGGAAATGTCGGTAGACAAGCTCTGGGTTACTATATACGAATCAGATGACCAGGCCTTTGATATCTGGACTAAAAAAATAGGAGTTGACCCCGAAAGAGTTGTAAGAATGGGGAAGGAAGATAACTTCTGGGAGCATGGGACAGGCCCCTGTGGGCCCTGCTCTGAAATACACTTTGACAGAGGCGAAGAATATGGCTGCCACAAACCCGGTTGTAAGATTGGCTGTGACTGTGACAGGTATGTTGAATTCTGGAATTTAGTTTTCACTCAATTTGATAAAGACGAAAAGGGCAACTACAATCCCCTTCCAAAGCCGAATATTGATACGGGAATGGGTCTTGAGAGACTTGCTGTAATTATGCAGGGAGTAAACAATCTCTTTGAGGTAGATACTATAAGAAATATAATGCTTGCGATATCTGATTATACAGGCGTTAAATATGGTGATAATGATAAGACTGATGTTTCTTTAAGAGTAATAACAGACCATATAAGAAGTACCTGCTTTATGATTTCCGATGGAATTATTCCGTCAAACGAAGGCAGAGGTTATGTGTTAAGAAGATTATTAAGAAGGGCAGCCAGACACGGTAAACTTCTTGGTGTAAACGGCCCGTTCTTATATAAAATTGCTGACACTGTATTTGCTGAGTGCCAGAGCGCATATCCTGAGCTAGAACAACACGCTGAATATATAAAGAAGATTATAAAGATAGAAGAAGAGCGTTTTTGTGAGACGGTAGACCAAGGTCTCGCTATTCTTGCATCCTATATTGACGATATAAAAAAGGCAGGAAAAACCGTTTTAGACGGGCAAGATGCTTTTAAACTTTACGATACTTACGGATTCCCAATAGACCTTACAATTGATATTGCCGCTGAGAGTGCTCTTACAGTAGACAAAGAAGGCTTTGATAAGTGTATGCAAAACCAGAGGGCTACTGCTAAGGCTGCACGTGCAGAGAATGCTGACAATGCATGGAGTAAGGACATATCATTGCCGGATGAAATTAAACCTAAGTTCTTAGGCTATGATGCACTAGAGTGTGAAGCGGCTGTAACAGCCTTAATAAAAGACGGAGAATTTGTTGATAAAGTATCAGAAGGCGATAATGCTACAGTAATCTTTGATAAAACTGTATTTTATTCTGAAAGCGGCGGTCAAATAGGCGATACAGGTACTATAACAGCAGATACAGTAAGAGCCGTGGTAACTAACTCTATAAAGATGTCGGGTAAGCACGTATCATTAATAAATATAGAATCCGGCGAGTTATCAAAAGGCGATAAGGTTACGCTTGTTGTAAACAAGAAAAGAAGAATGGCTATTTCAAGGAACCATAGTACAACACACCTTCTTCAAAAAGCTTTAAAAGAGGTTCTTGGCGTACATGTTGCTCAGTCGGGTTCTTACGTTGATGAAGAGAGGCTTCGCTTTGACTTTTCACATTTTGAACCTATGACAAAAGAACAGCTTACAGAGGTTGAAAAAAAGGTCAATGAAAAGATTTTAGAAGGACTTTTAGTAACAAAAAAAGAAATGCCTATTGATGAGGCAAGAAAGCTGGGAGCTACAGCACTTTTCGGTGAAAAGTACGGGGAAGTTGTAAGAGTAGTAACCATGGGCGATTATTCAATGGAATTTTGCGGCGGAACGCATCTTGATAATACTTCCGAGGCAGGTCTGTTCAAGATTGTATCTGAGAGCGGTATAGCTGCAGGAATAAGAAGAATTGAAGGGGTAACAGGTTCCGGCGTTTTAAATTATATATATGAGAAGGAAGAAACCATTGAAACTGTAGCACAGCTTATTAAGTCTTCACCTTCTGCTGTAGTAGAAAGAGCAAAGGCTTATGTTGAAAAGGCCAACGAAACTAAAAAGACGCTGGAAAAACTACAGACAGAAGTATCAAAGAATTTAAGCGGAAACCTTCTTGAAAATGCTAAGGAAATTAAAGGTGTAACCGTTGTCACTGCCTCATTAAAGGGCATTACTGTTGAGCAAATGAGGGAAATGATTGACAATGTAAAGACTAAACTTGATACCGCTGCTATAGTATTGGCTTCAGATGTAGACGGTAAGGTTTTCTTTGTTGGTAACGCAACGAAGGGAGCATTGGATAAGGGTGTTCATATAGGAATGGTTATAAAACAGGTAGCGGCAATAGCTGGCGGAGGCGGAGGCGGAAAGCCTGATAGTGCTCAGGCCGGCGGCAGATTTGTTGAAAAGATTGACGAAGCTCTTGCCAGCGTAGAAAATGCCGTTGAGAGTCAGATAAAATAGAAAGGCAGATAACAATGGAAGATTGCATTTTTTGTAAAATTATAAATAAGGAAATTCCATCGGAAGCTGTTTACGAAGATGATTATGTACTTTGTATCAAAGATATAAATCCGATGGCTCCGGTTCATCTTTTGGTATTAACAAAGAAGCATATTTGCTGTGCAAATGTAATTGATGAAACAAACTCCTTATATGCAGCAAAGGCTTTTGAGGCTGTAGCAAAGATAGCAAAACAAGCTGGAATTGATAAAAACGGATATAGGGTAGTAAACAACTGTGGTGATGACGGAGGACAGACAGTAAAACATTTGCATTTTCACATATTGGGAGGCAAAAAACTTCCTATTGAGATGGCTTAATTAATAAAAAAGAAACTTTGCAAAAGCAAAGTTTCTTTTTTATTAACAGCCTCTTGTCAATCAAAACTTTTTTAGCGCATATTAAAAGTAAAAAACTTATAAATAAAAAAATTTTGACATCTATGGCGAAATGTGCTATAATAAAAGCGGAGTTTTATACTCCGATGGATTAGGAGTGAGTTTATATGTATCAAATCGGGGACAAGGTAGTCTATCCGATGCATGGAGCCGGCGTAATTGAAGCCATTGAGGAAAGGGTAGTCCTTGGTGAAAAACATCAATATTATACAATGCGGATGCCTGTTGGGGATATGAAAGTGATGATACCCTTATCAAATGTAAAAGAAATTGGTTTAAGGGATATCATAGATAGTAAAAAAGCTGATGAAGTGTTAGAATATTTATCAGAATACCAATCAGAGGAAAACGCTAACTGGAATAAAAGATATCGTGAAAACATGGTAAAAATGAAGACCGGAGATATATTTGAAGTCGCTGCTGTTGTAAAAATGCTTATGTGTAGGGATAGAAGTAAAGGATTATCCACAGGGGAGCGAAAAATGCTATCAAATGCAAAACATATTCTTATTAGTGAACTCGTATTAGCTAAGGATATGAAGCATGATGAAATCGAAGAAATTGTGACTCAGAAGATTTTTATGAAAGAAGCTTAAATAATAGGGAATGATTATATGATTGAGGCACCTTCAAAAGGCGCGGTAATTGTTGCTGCAGGCAGCGGCAAAAGAATGAGTGCAGGTAAAAATAAGCTTTTGCTCAATGTTTTGGGCAAAAGTATTTTATCTTATACGGTATCTGCTTTTGATAAGTGCAAAGATATTGATGAAATTATTTTGGTTATAAATGAAATAGACAGAGCAGAAATCGAAAGCATAATTAAATCGGAAAAGTTTTCAAAAATAAAAGCGGTAGTAAATGGTGGCAAAACAAGGCAAGAATCGGTTATGGCCGGTCTAAAAATGCTAAAAACGGATATAGTTATTATTCATGACGGAGCAAGATGTTTGGTTACTCAGGAAATTATAAAATCTTGTTTAAAGGCTGCCTGGGAGTATAATTGTGCTGCATGTGGAATTATATCTACAGACACTCTTAAACACGTTGAAAACGGTTATATAACGTCTACAATTGACAGAAATAATACATACCGGATACAGACCCCTCAGGCCTTTAAAAGAGATATAATTATTAATGCACATCAAAAAGCTTTAAGCGAGGGCTTTTCCGGTACTGATGACTGCTCACTGGTAGAAAGGCTGGGCATTCCGATAAAGTTTGTGGAAGGTTCGGAAGAAAACATTAAGGTAACCAAGAAAGAAGACTTGCTTTTGGCAGAATATATATTATCGGTTAGAGGGAATAAAATACTATGAGAATCGGTTTTGGTTATGACAGTCATAGACTTGTTAAAGGCAGAAGCTTAATTCTTGGTGGAGTATTGATACCATATGAATTAGGCCTTTTAGGGCACAGCGACGCTGATGTGCTTACACACGCTGTCATTGATGCATTATTAGGGGCTCAAGGAGCCGGAGACATTGGCAATCTGTTTCCGGATAGTGATCCTAAATATAAAGATATAAGCTCTCTATTGCTTTTAAAAACAGTTATAGAGCAAATGAAGGATTATAAAATAACTAATATTGATTGCGTTGTTTTAGCGCAGGAGCCTAAACTTTCACCATATATGAATGCAATTAAATCAAGTCTGTCAGAGTGTATGGGAATAGATTCTTCTCAAATAAATATCAAAGCAAAAACAGAAGAGGGTCTTGGCGAGGTTGGAAGAAAAGAAATGGTTAAGGCATACGCGGTTGCTTTAATTGAATAATTTAAGAAACCACAGATAGTGATTATTAAAAAGGCGGCTTCGGTCGCCTTTTTTTGCTAGTACAAATATAAATGGTCAGTTATTTTATAACTGACCATTTATATTTGTACTATTCTCCGTCTGAAACGATAAAAAGACTTTCGAGGATTTTTCCCTCCTGCAAGGCGGAGGACGAAGGGCATCTCTGACGCCTGTTAACGACAACGGGGCAGGGCGGGGGAAAAGCCAAAAAGATTCTTCAGTTTTAGGAGAATGGTATTAGCGCTTGTTCAGCCACCTTTTTAGGGCAGCATGACTTTTCAAGCAATTTATGATAATTAAGAAGGAGGAATTCTGTCCGATTTTATGTCTGCCCGGCGGTATTTTTCTTCATCCGGCTCCTGTTCTGAAAGAGCTGGATTTCTTTTGGATGGAGTAGTATAAGGTCTTGAAGATTCGGAGTAGTCTTCTGATTTTTTCTTCAATGTAATCACCTCTGTTTATATTATAACTCTTTACAAAGAAAGCTATACAAAAGACAGCCGAATTTATCCGATCTTTTGGGGATTACCTATTACGAAATTTAGAAATTTTTGTTTGCCATCACATTTTAAGACCGGCATTACAAACAAATATAATGCAGAGTGGGCAAAAATTAATAATTGCAAAAAAATATTTGTTTTTACGGTATATATATTTGTTTTAAATATTGAGATTTGCTTGTTTTTATTGTAAAATACACACGTAATCAAAAAGCTTTATAGGAGATGATTTAATGAAAGCAATATGTTTTTGCGGAAATGTAATAGTAAAAGAATTTGATACAGATATATCTACCGTTGAAAATGAAATATCAGTAAAAATAAAAAAGGAACAACTTTCGAAAAAAGGGTATGACGTCATACGTATAAGCGATACTCTTACGAAAGCTAAAGCCGGCGATGACGGCTATATGTTCTTTCCGACAAACTGCTCCTGCGGTGTGTCACTATGCTATTTTACCCAAAGAGACAATGCCGTATTTACCTCTCTTGTATCAGCAATGCCTGTGTGTGGTATAGGCGGAAATGAAAATGCTATACTTATTATTGTTAAAGGGATGGCATGTGATGTGCGATTTCGCGTTGAAAATAATAATGGTGAGTATAGTATATCTCCTGAGTTTGTGCTTGACGGAGATGAGCCGTACGAGGATATAGAACTGACATATTACAAAATGCCGAATTCTACATATTCAGATATGGGACGAATCTATAGAAAGTATCAATTAGAAGAAAAAAACTGTATACCTATCAGGGAAAGAATAAAGACAAATGAATATCTTAAGTATGCAGCAGAGTCCATGGAAGTGCGTATTCGAATGGGTTGGAAACCCGTGCCTACTCCGGTAATGCATCAGAATCCTGAAAACGAACCCCCGCTTAAAGTAGTATGCGATTTAGAAAAGCTTAATGCAATTGTAGGCCAAATGCAGGTTCAGGGAATAGAGAAAGCGGAGCTGTGCCTTGTGGGTTGGGGAGAAGGCGGCCATGACGGAAGATTTCCGCAGCAAATCCCGTCTGACCCCAGGTACGGCGGAGATGATGAACTTAAAGCTTTTATAAAAAAAGCACAGAAATTAGGCTATAATGTAGTATGCCATACTAACAGTGTGTGTGCTTATGAGGTAGCGGATAACTGGGATAAAGAAGCACTTACAAAGCAAAAAGATGAGCATGGAAATATAGAGCCTATGGTAAGAAAAGGATATGTTAACAGCGGCGGACTTTCAGGGGGTGCTCCTTGGCATATGTGTGCTCGCAGTGCTTATGAAAAATATGCTGTGATTGATTTACCTAAAGTAGCCGAATACGGATTTAGGGGACTTCATTTTGTAGATGAGCTTACAGCATGTGAGCCTGTAAAATGTTACGATGAAAACCACCCGGTGACACGCAAGGATGCAGTCAAGTACTACCGTAAAATTGCACAGCTTTCAAAGCAACTGTTCGGAGGCTTTCAGTCTGAAGCATGGCTTGACTTTTTAAATGCAGATGTTGATTATATAATGTACACGACTTTTAATTCAAAGTTAACACATAAATTAAATCCATTATTTGATGAAGGAATACCTTTCTGGCAAATAGTGTATCACGGCATTGTGCTTTCAAATTTCAGCTCTGAAACTGTAAATTATCCCCTTAAGGACAACTATCAGCAACTTAAGTTTTTAGAATACGGCAGCAGACCGCTTATGTATTTTTACAGTAAATTCGGGGAAGGTAAAAACTGGATGGGGGATATTGATCTTACATGTGCTTCCGATGAAGAAATAAAAACTTCGGTTGCTGCAATGAAAATAGCATATGACGACTATGAAAGGCTTAATTACCTTCAATATGAATTTATGGATAATCATGAGAAGCTCTCTGATAATGTGTATCGTATCACTTATTCCGATGGCACAAAAATTACGGTAGACTATAACTGCGGCGAATATAAAATTGAGAAATAGAGTTGATGCGCTTTGAAATTCAATGAGGTTAACCCTAACGTACGCAATATAATACATATAGAAAGGCTGATTTATACCCATAACCGTCCGCTTAAGGGCGGTGATAACAGAATATACTTTGTGGTACGCGGCAGTATGCAGATAAGCACGGGTGGAACGGAATATACATTAAATTCAAGTGATATTCTTTATGTTCCGTCAGCTTTTCAGTATACGCTTAAAGGAGAATCCGATGATTTTGAGCTTTATATTGTGAACTTTGACTTTAGTCAATATGCTTATGAACATCAGAACTTCTTTTACCCGGCCCGGGCAGAATTTTTTGATGAAGAGTCAGCAATATATGACGAGCCGATAGAAGAAATGGACTTTTTTAAGAAACCTTTTTATATGAAGGGTATGTATAACTTAATTGCAGATTTTGCACAACTTTACAAAGTGTTTGCAGGAAAACAAATTTTGCATAGAGAAAATTCATCTGCTATAATGAAGTCAGTACTCTGCATCATAGCCCAAGGAATGATTACAGGCTGCACTAATTCAAATAGGAGGCACATCATTGACAGCATCATCAGTTATATACATAGCCATTACAAGGATAGCAGCCTTAGTAATGACAAAATTTGCGAGTCCTTTCACTATCATTCATATTACATTAATTCCCTTATGAAAGTTTATACAGGAAAAACTCTACACAGCTATTTGGATAAAGTCAGGGTAGAAGAAGCTTTAAAGCTTCTTTCACTTACAGATAAATCAATAAGTGAGATTTCATTTGAAGTGGGGTTCAGTTCCCATGACAGCTTTTGCTATTCCTTTAGGCGGGTAACTAAGACCACACCGTCAAAGTACAGAAAATGTATTATTCAGTATGGAAAATAAAATTGACGGGAAAAGGTTTTTAAATTTTCCATATAAGGTTATAAATAAAAACAGATGCAAGAAAAACTTTCTTGCATCTGTTTTTATAAGTTACTGCTATTTTATCAATTTTACTGATTTAAAGTATCAAGTAGGCGACGTATCATTACAAGAGCTTCAGCCCTTGTAGCTAAACCTTTAGGGCAGATATAATTGCTCTGATTTCCTTTTACTATACCAAGCTTAAAAGCCTTATTAACGCTTTCTAAAGCATAATTTGAAACATCATTAATGTCAGCAAAGGAAGCACTTAGATTGTTTTCCTGTACTTCAGCTTGATTTTTTACTAAATTATATGTCCTGACCAGCATAACCATAATTTGTTCTCTGGTAATAGGATCATTGGGCTTAAAGCTGGTTTCTGTTATACCTTTCGAATACCCCATATCATATACAGTCTGAACGACTCCCGCATACCAAGACTGGGGAGAAACGTCTGTGAAAATTCCGGCATATTTACCGTTTTCAAGACCCAGTGAGCGTATTAAGAAGGCACAGAATTCAGCACGAGTAATGTTATTGTCAGGCTTAAAATTGCTGTCTGAATAACCGCTCACAATTCCTGCGGCTTTCATTAAAGCAATATCATCCTTTGCCCAGTGCTCATTAAGGTCGTTGAAAATATTTTGAGAACCTGAATAGGATGACAAATTTACTATTTTAGGAGTATTTGCTTTTTCCGTAGTATTGGTATTTTTATCGGAAGTGGTATTGGAGCTCCCATCAGAAGCTGTATTATCGGATGAAGAACCTTTGTTATCGGGAGTATCCACTTCTACAACTGTAGTCGAGTTCGGACTGTTTACCTTAATTGCCTGAGAATATACAGTTGTACCGATAATACCTGCCGTGAGGGACATTGGAGTTACTTCAAATTTTAAATATTTGCCTTCCATATATTCCGTAATTTCAATTTCGTCGACGTTATTATAGCTTAATGCTCTATATTCTCCGTCTACAGTGTCGGAAATCAACCAGTTTGTAACGCTGGCGTTTTCACCGTCAAAGTTGTTTTCAAAATTAAAGGTTCCCTTAACTGTACGACCTCTTGCCACAGTACCTTTTATTTTAACATCTGTTACCTTTACCGAGGCCAGTTCAACGCTGATATTATCCATGTAAATTTCCTGTTCATCAAACCCCTCATCCGTATTAACCGCAATAATAAAACGACCGGTAATGTTTTCCTCGGGGGTAAATACAGCCTTTTTCGTCTGCCAATCACTGGTAAGATCAAAGTAAGCACACAATACCAAGTTATCAGGATTATTAATATCCTGAATAACAAAAGTAATATGACAAGGAGCATCTGAATATTTTTGGCGTAAGTCCGCTTTAAAAACATAACTTTGTTCAGCACTGAAAGTGACATATGAATTATTATATAATGCTCCCATTCCGTTATTAGGAATAAATTGTGCATAAGAATTTTTATTGCTGTTAACTATTGAATATACTCCGGGTGAGCTTGGCGTCCAGGACTCGCTGCTGTATTTGGATTCGAAGTCTCCGTTATCGATACCGGCACTTATAAGGCTGATATCAAAGGTTGTATAAATGTATGGGTATTTTGAAGCCTTTACGGTTATGGTATAAATGCCTTCAGGAGCGCCCGGCAATATTGTGATTTTATTATTTTCAACACCGATGAACGCTGTTTCGGGTGAAACACTATAAGATAAGTCGGAAGTCATTGCATTTCCTTCCTGGTCCTTAGCATAAGCTTCAAAAGGAGCGGAAATTGCATCGGTTTTAGGAACATTAAAAGACAGTGGAGCATCAACATAAATACTGGTAGGCATAGGATGACTTGCAATAACAGAAATATTATCTATAAAGACGGGCAACGGGCTTTCATCAGATGAAAAAATAAAAGAGAAATCATAAATTCCATCACCTGGCACCCTGAACGGAACAGAAACATTATGCCACTTATCATAATTTAGGTCTTTTATTACAATACTTATAGACCCTTCGTTCACGGTATAACTGTTTTCTCCGTTTTTATTGCCTATATAACCTTCGGCGCTTTTTATACTTGCATTAAATATGTAAAGCTGGCCGCCTTTAAGATAAACAGGATTGGAAGGACGCAAAGTATATTCGGATTGGAACGGAGCTTTATAATCAAAATCTACAACGCCATCAACCAAGGACAGTTTTGAGCTTTCAAACAGCTCCCATTCGTTCATTGAAGGCAAATCTTTAAAGTCACCGTTTAATATTAAATTATCAGAAAGCGTAATTGTATATTTACGTTCATTAATATAGCTGTAAGAATTAGAAGGGCTTAATGTAATTTCAAAGCTTTCTCCGTAGTTTGCAGAGTCATATACCGTAACTGTATGATCGTTAATATTAACAGTAACACCGTCAGGCACCTTCGTCGTTACATCAAAGTTTACATCTTCTATCGGAAGTTCGTTCCCATCTTCGTCAAGATAAACTGCTTTATAGCTATATGTTTTATGACCGCTTTCAGGAATAGATAAGGACAAACTGCCATAAAGCGCAAGCCCGGTGGGTGAGACAGAAGCAAAAGACGGAATTATGCATAAAATAAAAAGAATAATAAATAATGTCGAGAATATTTTAAACTTCAATATAATCCCTCCCTAAACTTACAATACTATAAGCATTATAACATAAATTACTCCGTAATTTATTCTTTAACATAGGAAATAACTTTCCGCATCGCTTTGCTTGCGGTAAAGATTTGCATATAAATTACTCCGTAATTTATTCTTTAACATAGGAAATAACTTTCCGCATCGCTTTGCTTGCGGTAAAGTTATTATAACATATATATTATTATTTGTCATGTTAATTTTTTTGTAACAATATATTACGATTTAATAGCAATTTTTAAGTTATATAGTTAAACCTGTATAAATATCTGTGGAATTTGCATATTGAAATGGCATACTTTAGTATGGTATAATAACTAAGATGAATTATGCTATATCAAATTGTGGCATAGACAATTAATAGGAAGGCAGGTAGGCAGAATGGAAAAGAAAAACATTGATTGGGCAAATCTTGGATTTGCTTATATGAAGACCGATTACAGGTACGTTTCTAATTATAAGAACGGAGCTTGGGATGAGGGTACATTAACAGAGGATAATAAGGTTGTTCTAGAAGAAAGTGCCGGTGTACTTCAATATGCTCAAACAATTTTTGAAGGTCTTAAAGCATATACCACCGAAGATGGACATATTGTTGTTTTTAGACCTGACCTTAACGGAGACCGTCTTGAAACTTCTGCCAAGAGACTTGAAATTCCTGTTTTTCCTAAGGAACGTTTCTTAGATGCAGTTGTAAAAACAGTTGAAGCAAATATAGCATATGTTCCTCCTTTCGGCTCGGGAGCCACATTATATTTACGCCCATATATGTTTGGCAGCGATAATGTAATTGGTGTTAAGCCTGCAACGGAATATCAGTTCAGGTTATTTGCAACACCGGTTGGTCCGTATTTTAAAGGCGGAGCAAAGCCTATTACAATTAAGGTTTCTGATTTTGACCGCGCTGCTCCCAACGGAACAGGTAACATTAAAGCCGGCCTTAACTATGCAATGAGTCTTCATGCAATAGTAACGGCACATAATGAAGGCTTTGATGAAAATATGTACCTTGATGCAAAAACACATACCAAGGTAGAGGAAACCGGCGGTGCTAACTTTATATTTGTAACTAAAGAAGGTAAGGTTGTAACACCAAAGTCTGATACAATTCTGCCTTCTATTACAAGAAGATCTTTGATTTATGTAGCTAAAGAATACTTAGGACTTGAAGCAGAAGAACGTGAAATTTGCTTTGATGAAGTTAAGGACTTTGCGGAATGCGGACTTTGCGGTACAGCTGCTGTAATTTCTCCTGTAGGCAAGATTGTAGATCATGGCAAAGAAATATGCATGCCTTCCGGTATGAAGGAAATGGGCCCTGTAGTAAAGAAATTGTATGAGACTTTAACCGGTATTCAAATGGGCCGTATAACTGCTCCCGAGGGCTGGATAAAGGTTATAAAATAATCTTCATGTTACCGGGTAATATATTTTTTGCTTTGCTTTAAATTCCGGAAAAAATTAAAAAAATACTTGCATTTATGCAAGTAATATGATATATTAAAAAATAGCGAAAATTTGTCATATATTTTGGCAAAGTTATGAACGAGAGGTGAAGCGAAATGAAACAGGGAATTCATCCGAATTATCAGCAGACAACTATTAAGTGTGCATGCGGAGAAGTTCTTGAAACCGGTTCTACAAGACAGAATATTACAGTTGAAACTTGCTCCAAGTGTCATCCTTTTTACACAGGTAAGCAGAAGCTTGTTGATACAGGCGGCCGTGTAGAGAAATTTAGAAAGAAATTTAATCTTGAAAACAAATAAAAGCGGAAATTTTCCGCTTTTTTTGTTTATATAGCTTGTTTTAAAAAATATTTAATGATATAATAACTTAGAATAATGCTGAGCGGCGGAAATTTATTTCCTATAAAAAGAAATAAATTTCAGAGTAATTTACGATATAACCATTTGTTATCTTATTCTAATAAAGGTGGAAGAATATGTTGAAAATAAGGGTGGATAAGCTTACATTTAATGAGTTTTCTGAATATGTAAACAGTACTTTTGCAAGAAATGTAAGGTATGCTCTTACAATTTTCATGTCTCTTTCGTCCTTGGGCATTTTGATCGGCATAGCTCTCAAATGGAGTGAAAGCTCTATACAGACGCTTTTCTGGTGCTTTGGCATAATTCTTTTCATGATTATACTTACAAATATCAGCATTAAAGCTATATATAATAAATCCGGTTTGGGAGGTACTCTTTGCAGATATTCTTTTGATGAGAGCGGTATGGACATAAATATGGGCAAACTTAAAGGTGATCTTTCATGGGAATACGTAAAGAAAGTCAAAGAGACAAAGAATCTGATTATAATAAACGTTCAGGGCAGCACTTTTATTTTACCTAAGCGCTGCTGTGATGCAGATGAGCTTTTAAATCTTTTGAAAGTAGCTTTGCCTGAAGATAAAATTTCAGAACAAAAATACAAAGAAAAAGACAGGGATGATTCCATTGAAGATAGACGAAAAGGAAATAATAAGACAAAAAGAAATAATGGACAAGGTAAAGACTAAAAATCCTGCCGGATTACTTTGTAAGATAGTTACTCTGGGATGCCAGCAAAATGAAAGCGATTCCGAAAAGCTTGCCGGAATGCTTACAAAAATGGGTTATGGTTTTACCGAAGACTCCGAAAATGCCTCTCTGATACTTTTTAATACTTGTGCCGTAAGAGAAAATGCGGAGAAAAAGCTGTTCGGTAAAATCGGAGCATTAAAATTGCTTAAAGAAAAAAATCCGGACCTTCTTATCGGAGTATGCGGATGCTTGCCTCAGCAAAAAGTCATGGAAGAAAAATTTAAGAAAAGCTACAAATTTGTAGATATTGTTTTTGGAACGCATAGCCTTTATAGGTTTCCTGAAATTTTATATAAAGCAATTTCCGACCATAAGGCGGTAAGAGATATTGCCGATATAGAAGGAGAAGTATCCGAGGGTATTCCTACCTTGCGCAGCAATGGTATAAAAGCCTATGTTTCAATTATGTACGGCTGTAATAACTTTTGCAGCTATTGCGTAGTGCCTTACGTTAGAGGCAGAGAAAGAAGCCGAGATTATCGGGATATTTTACAGGAAATAAATGAACTTTCAAAATCCGGATATAAAGAAGTAATGCTGCTGGGTCAGAATGTTAATTCTTACAGCGGCGGACTTGACTTTGCCAATCTTTTAAAAAAAGTCAGTGATATAGAAGATATAGAGCGTATTCGCTTTATGACCTCTCATCCAAAGGATCTAAGCGATGAGGTTATAGATATAATGGCAGAGCGGGAAAACATATGTAATCAGCTTCATCTTCCCGTCCAGTCAGGCAGCGACAGGATGCTGGAAAAAATGAACAGAAGATATGATATAGAGCACTACATGGGAATTGTTAATAAGCTAAAGTCAAAGATTCCGGATGTTGCTTTATCAACCGATATTATAGTTGGCTTTCCGGGTGAGACCATGGAGGATTTTGAAAAGACCATGGAGCTTCTTAAGAAAGTAAGATATGATACAATTTATTCATTTATATATTCCAGAAGGTATGGGACACCTGCCTACGATATGCCTGACGTTATGTCGGAAGAGGACAAGCATAAAAACTTTGAAAGAATGTTAGAGCTGCAAAACAGCATATCGCTTGAGAAAAATAAGGCTCTTGTGGGGACTGTTCAGACAGTACTTGTAGAGGGCCTCAGCAAAACAAATAAATTAATGCAAAGCGGAAGAAATGAAGGCGGAAAGCTTGTGCATTTTAAAGGGACAAATGATTTGGTTGGAAAATTTGTTTCAGTGAAAATAACTGAAGTAAATACGTGGACGCTTACAGGAGAACTGATATAAGGGGTTGATTAGGTGATTTCTGTTGACATGAACAGACTGTCTGCTATGATGCGTGAATACGTAAAGACTAAAGCAGAGTATACAGACTGTATACTCATGTACCGTTTGGGCGATTTTTATGAAATGTTTTTTGATGATGCGAAAACAGCATCAAGAGAGCTTGATTTAACGCTGACCGGAAAAGACTGCGGCCTTGAGGAACGCGCGCCCATGTGCGGCATACCGTTTCATGCTGCAGATACTTATATAGCAAGGTTGGTTTCTAAAGGCTATAAAGTTGCTATATGCGAGCAGATGGAAGACCCAAAAGAAGCCAAAGGCCTTGTTAAGCGTGACGTAATCAGAGTTGTAACACCGGGTACTATCTTGGATTCTGCCGTGCTTGACTTGAGGCCTGCAAACTATATGTGCTGCATAAATAAGAAGGAAAAGAGCATGGGACTTGCAATTGCTGATGTTTCAACAGGTGAAGTTCTTGTTACCTTTTTAAATGATGATGCATTTTCATCGGGACTTATCTCTGAGTTGGAGCGTTTTTCACCGGTTGAAATAATATTAAATGCGGAAGCTTTTAACGATAAAAATATTATGACTTATATTACCGCTAAAACTAACGCTTTGAGCTTTTCATGTGATGAAAGCTACTTTGAATTTAATAATTCCAAAAAAGTATTGGACGAGCAGTTTGGGCATGAAGCTGAAAAAATATATAATAATGAATCTGTTACAGGGGCTTTGGGGGCTCTTTTAAGCTACATAAAAGAAACACAGAAAGTTACGCTCCAGCACATAAAGGAAATAAATTATTTTGAAACAAGCCAATTTATGGAGATTGGCAGCATTGCACAAAGAAACCTTGAACTGGTTGAAAGTATGCAGGATAGAGGGAAAAGGGGTACACTTTTATGGGTACTTGACAAAACCTGCACTACTATGGGCACAAGGACAATAAAAAATTGGATACTGAGGCCGTTAATTGATCCAATAAAAATAAAACAAAGGCAGGACGCCGTAGGAGAAATGGCCGAAAAGTTAATACTGCGCTCTGAATTAAGAGATATATTATCTAAAGTAAACGATTTGGAAAGAATGGTCAGCAGGGTATCTTTAGGCACTGTTAATCCGAGAGATTTGGTTGCTTTAAAAACTTCGCTGATGCTGCTTCCCCAAATTAAACGTTTATCAGAGAATTTTGCTACTGATTTTATGAAAAAACACGCTGATGAAATAGATACTCTAGGTGACATTGCCAACCTCATAGATATGGCAATAGTTGACAAGGATACACCGATTTCCGTCCGTGACGGCAAGATTATTAAACCCGGATTTTCCGAACACATTGACTATTATAATAATCTTATGACTGGTAGCAAGGGCGTTCTTTCGGATATTGAGAAGAGAGAGCGTGACAGAACTCAAATTCCAAAACTTAAAGTAGGCTATAATAAGGTATTTGGATATTACATTGAAGTATCTAACGTTAATTTATCAAAGGTTCCCGATGATTACATAAGGAAACAAACCTTAACATCAGGTGAAAGATTTATTACACAGGAGCTTAAAGAAGTTGAACGTGACGTTTTGAGTGCCTCGGAAAAGGCTATCGGGCTTGAATATGATGCTTTCATGAATATTGTCGAAGAGGTAAAAAAATATATTGAAAGCATTCAAAAAACCTCAAGAGCGTTAGGCATAATAGATGTTATATGCTCTTTTGCCGAGGTAGCCGTAAAAAATTCTTACTGTATGCCCATAGTAGACGCTTCTGAATATTTAGAGATCAAAGACGGGCGGCATCCTGTTGTGGAGCTTATGAACAAGGGCGAAATATTTGTGCCGAACGATACGGTTTTAAGCAGCAAGGAAGACTCTATGGCAATTATTACAGGACCTAATATGGCCGGAAAGTCTACATATATGAGGCAGGTTGCTCTTATTGTAATAATGGCTCAAATCGGAAGCTTTGTTCCGGCATCTTTTTGCAGGGTTGGAATAGCGGATAAGATATTTACAAGAGTCGGCGCATCAGACGATCTTTCTTCGGGCAGAAGCACCTATATGGTGGAAATGAGTGAAGTTGCCGACATTGTAAACCATGCAACAAAAAAGAGCCTTATTATACTTGATGAAATCGGAAGAGGTACAAGCACCTTTGACGGCCTTTCTATGGCATGGGCAATAGTTGAATACTGTTGCAAGGAAATAAAGGCCAGAACATTATTTGCAACTCATTATCATGAGCTTACGGAGCTTGAGAACACTTTGCCGCGTACTAAAAATTACTGTGTAGTTGTAAAAAAGCGCGGAGATGATATTATATTTTTAAGAAAGATAATTCGCGGCGGGGCAGATGAAAGCTACGGCATTGAAGTTGCAAAGC
>JAUZPY010000026.1 GCA_030705805.1 Bacillota bacterium
CAGTGGTGAGCGTTAATGATGCAACTACAAAAATTAAAACAGGTGACAAAATCAAAGTTGACGGTACTTTAGGATATGTGCAAATATTAAAATAATGCGGGAGCACAAGGGTAGACAAACATTCCAAGCGGTCCAGCTTGAAAAACAACATCAAAGTAATATTATACATGGCGAAGAAGGAACCAAGCGTAAAAGTAAAAAATACAGTTCAGGAAGTGAAATTATTAATATAAAAGGGGGGAAATAAAAACATGATTAAAACTACACCTGAGCACGGAGGAATTCACAGTTCCTATATCAAAGAATGGCTTGAGGGAATTGAGGCTGCAAAGTTATCTACGCACGATATCATAATCGCACGGGGAAACAAAATCCTCTTTGAGAATTATCGCGCTCCTTTCCATTCGGATTTTCTACACCGTATGTATTCGGTAAGCAAGAGCTTTGTGGCAATGGCAATCGGATTTGCCATGCAGGATGGACTGCTCGGGCTCGATGATCCAATCGGTAAGTATTTTTCGAGTGAGCTTGATGGTAATCCCGATCCGAATATGGGAACGCAGACAATTCGTCAGATGCTCATGATGAGTACTCCCAAAAAATCCCGAAATTGGTTATCCGCGCGCTGCGATGACCGTGTCAGAGAATATTTCCAGAATACGATTACAAGCGCGCCTTGCGGAAGTGCCTTCATGTACGATAGCTCGGGTTCATTTATTCTCGGAGCGCTGGTAGAACGATTGACCGGAATTAAGCTCATCAATTATCTGAGAGAAAAGTTGTTTGATAAAATCGGAATTTCAAAGAAGGTTCCTTTCCTGTATTGTCCGGGCGGACATTCGTGGGGAGATTCGGCACTGCTTGCAAAGCCTCGAGATCTGCTTTTGGCAGCCCGTTTTATGCTTAATGGCGGAAGCTGGGACGGCGAACAGCTGCTTGATGCCGAATACGTTAAAGCTGCTACTTCAAAGCTGATTGACACTAACTCTGTCGAGGGAGCCGGATACAGCGGACAGGGTTATGGCTATCAAATCTGGAAAAGTTACGATGACAGCTTCTTCTTTAACGGCATGGGCTGTCAGTTTGCTCTCTGTATACCGAACAGCGATATCATTATGATTTATAACGGTGATAATCAGGGACTAAATAATGCGGGTGAATTGATTATAGGTTCGTTCTTTGAAAAAGTCGCACGCAAGGCAAAAATGCCGGATTCAAACGGCAGTTACTCTTTACCCGAAAATACAGATGCATTAACAGAGTTAAATATTTACGCAGATTCGCTTACTTTAGCATTCGAAGACGGAGAAATGCACAGCAGTATCGAAAAAAATATTGACGGACGCTGGTTTATACTTGATGAAAATCCTATGGGTATAAAAAGGTTTCGTCTATGTTTTGGCGTTGACTCGGGACACTTTGAGTATACTAACGCGCAAGGAGATAAAATATTAAACTTCGGGCTTTGTAGAAACGAGTTCGGCCTTTTCCCAGAGGAGGGCTATTCTAGAGATGTCGGTTCGGTTTATTGTCCAGGTAACTATTATAAATGTGCGGCATCCGCGGCTTGGAAGTCGGAAAAGCACTTAAGATTAAATGTACAGGTTATAGATGATTATTACGGTAGACTCTGGATTGATCTGATTTTCGATGAAGATTCGGTAGCTATTAAAATGCAAAAGACTGCCGAGGATTTTTTTACTACATACATAGGTGAAGCTGTCGCAAAAATTATTGAGTGTTTAAAAATAAATATATGAGCTTTTGCACGAAGTGAAAATAAAAAATAGCCTAATCGAAAACTAATTGTTGTGAGGACAGGATAGGAGAATATATTGATTATGAGGGCTCAAGAGAGAAATTTAGAGAAGCTTATACTTATTTCTTTCCTCAAAAAGAATTAAAATATGATTATCGTGTTAATTTCATGAATATGTCAATATTCTTGATTTGAGCAAAAGTGAATATCCTGCAAAATATATATACCAGTTAGCTATGCTTAAACAAATTTTAAATTCTTCAAGCAAAAAAATAACGATGAAAGGTAGGTACATATGATTATTAGCAATTTTAACTTAGTGAAACAAAAAAGAAACAACACTTGTGGATATGCAACCGCGGGAATGATTATTTCATTTTTAGAAGGGCAAAAAATAGATGAAGATTATCTTTTAGAAAATGAACCTTTTGATGCACTTGGTATTACATTTATTAAACTGATGGATGTTTATAGAAAATACTTAAAAAAATACAAAGCAGAAATTGTTTATGGGGATATTGAAAAGATGTCAGAGGTTATAAAAAACAGCCTTCAATCCAATACACCTTTACATATCCAGTATCTTACCAATAATTTAATGGGTGATGGGAAACCGGTATTGCATTACTCGGCCTTAATCGGTTATGACGATGCAGAAGAAATTTACTCTATTGCAGACCCTTATGGCAGTATAAAAAAACTTAAGAAGGAAGAGTTTTTTGAGGCCGTTTCTTTTAGAAATGAGTGCTTACCTGATATAATTAAGCAAAAATATCCAAGCAATATGATGATAAAGTTTACTTTAGGTTAATGCCATGATTTTTCAAAATACTATATGATAGTCCGGCCTTATGGCTTGATTATAAATTATTTTTTATAGGAGAGTGCTTTTTGATCAAGTACAACACATTGGAGATTGTAGCATAACCGGGAGGTTTGCAAATACAATCTCGCAAAACCTCTCACATTGACAGTCAACAATTTTCAGGAGGATAAAAACAATGAATAAAAATGACTACACAATTCGTTTAGAGCAAAAAGAAGATTACAAAGAGGTAGAAAACCTTACACGAGAGGCATTCTGGAATGTGTATCGTCCGGGATGCATGGAGCATTTCGTCCTACATTGCTTTCGTGGTGATAAGGACTTTGTGCCGGAGCTTGATTTTGTGATGGAGAAGTATGGTCAGATTATCGGCCATGTGATGTATGCCCATTCTGCAATTAAAGCAGATGACACAATTCCCATTATGACATTCGGTCCCATCAGTATTGCTCCGGAGTTTAAACGTCAAGGTTATGGCAAGGCTCTGCTTGATTACTCAATGGAAAGGGCAAAAGAACTCGGTGCCGGTGCATTGGCAATTACGGGCAACATTCTTTTCTATGGTAAGTCAGGATTTGTGATTGCAAAAACTAAGGGTATCCGTTATGAGGATGATCCGGATGCAGACTACTTTCTCATAAAGGAACTTAAAGAAGGCTTTCTTGACGGGATAAGTGGTACTTATAAAGATCCGGAGGGATATTTCGTTTGCGATAAATTCCCTGCTGAATTTGAAAAGTATGAAGCACAATTCCCATACAAAGAAAAATTAGAGTTACCGGGACAACTTGTGTAAAGCTAACCGAATAACGAAGTCCTGCCAGCCGTAATGGCTGGCAGGGTATCTTGTGGACGTGCCTTTTTTATAACATTTTAGCTTAATATTACAAAAAAAGGAACATCCCAGGCTGTATAATTAAGGGTAAAAGGAAATTAAAATTAATATATGAAAGGGAATGTTTTAATGAAAGACTTATATGAGAAATTTGCTTATGACTATGACGAATTTGGATCAATAGATGAGTATTTAGGAGACGAGAAAACATTCCTGAATAAGATTTTCTCCGAACATGGAGTCAAAAATGTTTTGGACTGTGCTTGCGGAACGGGGCAGCACATTTATATGCTATCGCAGTCCGGATACAATGTATGGGGATCAGATTATTCAAAATCTATGCTTGAGGTAGCGAGCAAAAATCTAGAGAAGAGAAACTATGATATTCCATTGAACCAATGTGATTTTCGCTTTTTAGAGCAAAAATTTGATATGACCTTTGATGCAATTGTATGCCTCACAACCGCATTGCCTCATTTACATACAGATGAGGATTTATTGCTGGCTCTTCGTTCTATGAAAAATAGGCTAAATAAAAATGGATTATTAGTTTTAACCCAAGGAACAACGCAGTTCACACTTTCTTTGCCGTCGATTGAAGTTGTAGTTAATCGGCCTGATTTTTCACGTGTTTTTGTCAAGGAGCATAATGACGAGTTTCAAACTATTCATGTATTGGATTTGTTCCATAGCACCGAGCGATTGGAAAATAATCAATACGATATTGTTTACAGAATACTTCTTGAAGAAGATTACAAGAGCTTACTTTCACAGGCAGGTTTTACAAACGTTCAAATTTATGGAGATTATAATATGAATGGTTATAATGAAAATAGTTGGCGTTTAATTGTTGTTGCGAAAGCTTGAACGATAAAACAACTTAGATATTATGACTTGGAGAGTTGGGAGATGCCTTGATGTTACGAAAAAGGCACGTCCCTATTAACACCAAGAAAGGTAGGAGCACTATAGTGAGACATAAAAAAAGCGTCTTAATAGTTGTTTTTTTATTAATTTGGTTAGCATCTATTACTAGTTGCACAAAATTATCAAGTGAAATTGCTGTGAAAAATGAGTTTGAACAAGGAAATACAAATGGTAATATACATAATGATGGTTTTGTTACATTAAAAAATAAATGGCTTTATTATACTAATTTTAATGACAATGATAATGTTTATAGAAAAAATCAAGACGGCAAAGACATTAAAGAACTAGCAGATGGACACATGGGATATGAGATTAATGCTATAGGAAATTGGCTTTATTATATAAGTGGTTCTCCAGGAGAAGTCTATAAAGTGGATATTGATGGGAAAAAGGACATATTGCTTATTGACAAAAAAGTTGGGAATTTAATTGTTACTAACGAAAACATATTTTATAGACAATCGTTTGATAATGATTGGGGAAAACTATATAAAACCGATTTGAATGGTAAAAATGAGATATTGTTAGCAAACAATATTATTGAATTTGCTGTTAGTAGAGAGTGGATATACTACTCTAATAGAGAAGATGGATCAAGTCTATATAAAATGAATTTTAATGGGGGAAACATAACAAAACTCAATAATGAATATTCATCTTCTATTAATGTTGACGGCGAGTTTGTTTATTACACTAACTACGATGACAATCAAAAGCTTTATAAGATAAAAACTGATGGTACAAATAAGACAATGCTTTCACATGATACCTGCTGGAATGTAAATTTATATAAGAATTATATTTATTACCGAAACCAAAGCCAGAAAGGGCGTATTTACCGAATGAGGTTAGACGGTAGTGAAAATAAAATGATAATAGATAAAGAAAATTGTGTTAGCATAAATGTAACAGATAATTTTATCCTATTCCTCATACCTACCTCAACTGGCGGTTATTTCAAAGCAAACCTTGATGGAAGGAATATTCAAAAGTGGTAATTTTGAAAAAAGGGGACGTGAATAAGGCAATATGGGGACGGGGACTGATAATGGGCACGTATAACAGTATTTAGTATAATAGATTTAAGGTATATTTGTATTTTATTTTGAAATAGAGGAGGAAGGATTTTATGGACAAAAAAGATAGTAATAAAGAATTGAATGAATTCGAAAACCAATTAAATGAAATAAAAGAGTGGCAAAAAAACGCATATAATCCTGGTTTCTTTATTGGTACAGGAAGAGTACCATTACCCTTAAAAAACTTGCATGTCAAGGGGACAGTTCATTTGTCTTGCAAAATCTGTTTTTAACTTCTGTACATGATAATAAAATATCTTCAAATAATCAAGTTTAACACGCAAAAAAAGCTGCATTTTTCTTCGCTGGAAAATGCAGCTTTTGAATTAGCTGATGCTGACAAATAGGTTCCAATACATCATAAACTGTTTTTGGTTGATTATTCCAGTATTTTATGATATAATTTGCTAAACTAAAGGGAGATTATTGAGGTTGTGGGTTAGTATTGATTTTTATGGCAAGTTGATAAAAATTATTATAAAATAGACTTAAATGTTTATTAGCCGCTATACTGAAATTTATTGGAGAAAGATAAAATCATGGTCATAAGGCGGCTCTTACAACAGTCAGATCTTATCTAAAAAGCTAAGGAATATATTAAAGGAGATATAATGGAATTTAAAGAACTTAACATAATGCCCTCAATTTTGAAGGCATTAGACGACGAAAATTATACAACGCCAACCCCCATACAAGAGCAGGCGATTCCGCCGGTTCTAAAAGGCAGAGATTTGCTTGGCTGTGCACAAACAGGGACGGGAAAAACGGCGGCATTTGCTGTTCCGACCCTGCAGCTGCTCAGTGAAGAAGGAACTGTATCGATGAGTCGGCGCAACATTCAGGCATTGGTTTTAACACCTACTCGAGAACTGGCACTTCAAATTTATGAAAGTTTCAATACGTATGGAAAATATACAAGTCTACGGTCATGTGTAGTATTCGGTGGCGTTTCACAAGTACATCAGGTTGAAATACTAAAAAAAGGTGTGGATATTCTTGTTGCGACTCCCGGCAGACTCAATGATTTAATTAATCAACGCTTAATCAATTTGCAAAACATAAAAATATTCATATTAGATGAAGCTGATCGTATGCTAGATATGGGTTTTATTAACGATGTTAAAAAAATCATAACGAAAATGCCAGCCAAAAAACAAACGTTGCTTTTTTCTGCTACAATGCCGCCTGAGATTTCATCAATGGCTAGCTCACTATTAGAGAATCCTGTTAAAATTGCCATTACGCCCATATCCTCTGCGGTTGATGTAATAGAGCAATTTGTATATTTTGTAGATAAAGAAAACAAACGAAATTTATTACTCAATGTTTTAAAAGATAAATCTATTGTATCTGCACTGGTGTTTACCCGCACAAAGCATGCTGCAGATCGCGTTACACATGAATTAACCAAAAATAAAATTAAGGCACAAGCAATCCACGGAAATAAATCACAAAATGCCCGTCAACTTGCGCTAAATAATTTTAAAAATAAAGAAACTCGCGTGTTAGTGGCAACAGATATTGCTGCTAGAGGAATTGACATTGACGAGCTTTCACATGTCATAAACTTTGATCTGCCTGAAACTCCGGAGACCTATGTTCATCGTATTGGTCGAACAGGCAGAGCAGGACTAAGCGGCATAGCTATATCATTTTGTGACTTTGAAGAAAAAGCCCTGCTGAAAAATATTGAAAAATTAATTGGTAAGAGTGTTACTGAGGTAAAAGATCATCCTTATCCTCTGCTAATTACCACGCCTCTTCCAAAGAAAACAATGCCTAGACGTAATGCATCCCCTGCGGCCAGACCCGGTAATACGAGATTCAAGAATGATTTTCAGGGCAAACAAACAGTAAACCGCCCACATAAAGTAACACAAAAATAATTTGGGCACTTTGTGTGGGGCAAGACAAAAGAATCGTCCCCTTGTCTTCGCACGCCAGGCGAATACCGGCTAACATACACGAATTCATAAAAGTTAGTATATATTAATTGTCCCCAAACTGTACACCTTCAGGGGGTCACTTCAAACCGCCCCCATTGTGAATGTTAATATGTTAATTAGGTCGTTATACTTATGGTAAGATGAATTATATTTTATAGGTAAATTAAGCAGTTAGTTAAATTTGAATTGCAGTTATATAATGAAAGGGTGTGACTTTTAATTATAAACAAAAAAGATATTGACCACGGAAAAGGGTTTGATTGGGGACTCACTTCCAAAGATTATGCGAAGTATAGAGATATTTATCCCGAAGCATTTTATCAAAAAATAGTAGATATAGGGCTTTGCACAAAAGGCCAAAATGTGCTTGACCTTGGAACAGGAACAGGAGTTTTGCCGCGAAATATGGTAAAATACGGTGCGAAATTTGTTGGTGCAGATATTTCTGAAAACCAAATTGCAGAGGCGATAAAACTTTCAAAAATGTCAGGACTTGATATCGACTATATTGTTGCCTCTGCTGAAAGCTTTGATTTTCCCGACAATACGTTTGATGTGATAACCGCTTGCCAGTGTTTTATGTATTTTGACAAAGCAGTGGCGTTGCCGAAAATTCATAAGGTGCTAAAAGATGACGGGCATTTAGTGGTGTTGTTTATGGCATGGCTGCCATTTGAAAGTGAAATTGCAAAAGAAAGTGAAGATTTGGTGTTAAAATACAATCCATCTTGGACTGGTGGCCGTATGGGGAGATACGAACTCGGAACACCCGATTGGCTCGGAGATATGTTTGAGGTGGCAAACGCCATTACTTATGACATAAATGTTCGGTTTACTCGTGAAACATGGCACGGGCGAATGAAGGCTTGCCGTGGCATCGGTGCATCCTCACTTAGTGCGGAAGAAATTGCCTCCTGGGAAAAAGAGCAATTAGCATATCTCGCCACACAACCGGAAATTTTTTACATTCCCCACTTTGTGTCAGTGTTAGATTTACGAAAAAAATGAGCATTAGGAACACAAGGGGGGTCACCTCAAACCGTCCCCATTGTGTCCCAGGACTATTATGACAGTCCTTTGGGTGTCAGAGCCATTGCCCTAAAATACAACTTACCTTCAAAAAATTACATCAACAACTGGGAGCAGTACCTTAAGAAAAAGGGATTGCTGTCTGCTGATGCAACCAAGCCAAACAAAGCCGTTGGAAGATCTCCCGAAGATGTAATGCGATATGATTCTAAAACCAACCGTGAAAGACAATACGAAGCTGAAATTGAAGTGCTTAAAGCACGTATTGCATATTTTGAGAGTTTAGAATATATGCAGCCATTTCTAAAAAAAACATAAAGCCAGGGAAATAAGGTATCTTGTCATTTTAAAATTAGAGACAAGGTTCCCAATAGGCATCCTGTTGATGATGGGGACGTGCCTTTTTCGTAACATCATGGCGTCCCCAACGGTAATAAAGCCCAAAATTTAATTGAGAAAGGATGGGGACAATGACTGCAAAATTTTTTAAGTATAACGAAGATGATATTTTAGAAATATTGTTAGAAACTATCTGCAAAGAAAATGATTTTTATGAATTAGATTCAAAAGGTGTTCTTTTAGTTAATGATAAAGACGAAGTTACTTTCATAGGCATATTTGATGAATCATACGATAAACTCAAAAAGATAGATTTTGATGAGGTTAACCAGTCTATGGAATATAATGGGACACACGATGGAAGTGGGTTTTCATCATTGGCAGAACTCTCTGAAGCCCTTAAGAAGGCGATTGATACAGGCGATTTTTAAGAAGGTATGACAAGATGGGACGTGCCTTTTTCATGACACAGGATGGCCGCCAAATTAAACAAATAAACGAATTAGAACCTACATATAATAATGCGGGAGTGTGTTTTTATGATGAAAAAAATAAATTGGTTTCGTCTTATCGTAATTGTACTTATTACCGAACTCATAGGTTTACTTGGCAGCTTATTTTCCGGCAATACAGGGGAAATCTACACATCGTTTACGAAACCGCCGTTGTCGCCGCCGGGATGGCTTTTCGGTATCGTTTGGCCTGTACTGTATCTTCTGATGGGGATTGCGGCATATATTATTTATCAAATGCCAAAATCACCTGAGCGCAAAAAAGCAACCACT
This sequence comes from Bacillota bacterium, assembly GCA_030705805.1. Classification (GTDB taxonomy): domain Bacteria; phylum Bacillota; class Clostridia; order CAKSNL01; family HGM11501; genus JAUZPY01. Next base: position 9,529 of record JAUZPY010000026.1, read on the forward strand.
TTATATTGGATACAGCTGCTTGTTAATTTTATTTGGCCGATAGTATTTTTTCGCTTTGAGTGGTATTGGATATCCGTCGCAATTATTCTGTTGTTAGATGTTTTGGTATTAATAACTACGTTATATTTTTACAAGATTAGAAAAGGGGCGGAATATCTGATGCTTCCTTATCTTCTTTGGATTTTGTTTGCCACATACCTAAATATTGGAATTGCAATTTTGAACTAATATAAAATAGTCACTCTACGAGATTTCTCGTAGAGTGACTATTCGTTTTGCCCCTTATTCATCCACATCCACCGCAAGGCGCGGAATTGAACTCCTTCTTTTTATCTAAAACAGTTTTTCGACTAACTGTGGTATTTTATCTGTAGCAGTTTTTACTGCGTCTTGACGTTCTTCTTCTGTTGCTCCCGTTTTGTCCACCAAAAGTTCGTCAAATGTATTGATACCAATAAAATTCATAATATCATGAACATAGTTTAATCCTTTGGAAAGGGCCGGCTTTAATATCCATGGAATGCTTGAGCCCGAAGACTGAACATAAATAAATATTCTTTGCTTATCATCCATAAGTCCATGTGGCTTGTTGTTTTCAAAAGCAATTGTTTTTCCGGCTTGGATAACACAATCCAAATATTCCTTCACAGGAGCCGGAAATGATAAACTCCACATTGGGGCTGCCAGAATATAAATATCGGCTTCCTTAAACTGATCACAGAGCTGCTCAACTTTAGCAACCTCTTTTTGCTCCTCTGTACTCAGTTTGTTTCTGGCTTCTGAGCTAACAATTGCACTTCTGCTTTCAAAGTAGCAGCCTTTTAACTGCGGAATATGTTCTTCATACAGATTTAATTCTTCAAGTTCTGCATCCGGTACTTTTTCCATAATTGCATTGACTAATCTTCTGCTTACCGTTCTGCTTGAGGACTGTTCTTCAGCCTTTGAGTTTGCAATAATATAAAGTAGTTTTTTCATACATTTCACCTTTCAGTACATTATTAAACTTTCGTATTATGTGTTTTTTCAACACATTTTATTCTCTTTTCCGCCAAAGCATAGACTTGTCAGTGATGAAAACGATGGATGTGGAGCAGGTGGTGATTAATGGAAGAACCACAAGGTGAAAGGACGGCTTGAGGCGAGACAAGGAGCGAATGGAAGAACCGGGAGCGAGATAGCGGGAACGTTTGCCGTCTTGACAACCGGGGCGAAAAAGGATAAGATATTTCTAGGGAGATATACAATTTTAGGGGGTAGAATTAGATGTTTGCAAACGGATACTTAAATATTGCTTTTTGTTCTATATCCGTATACATTTTCATAGTTGTATCAATAAGGTTGTTTGGAAAGAAGGAATTATCACAACTTTCTGTAATTGACCTTGTTTTCATACTTCTCATCAGCAATGCGGTGCAAAATGCAATGGTAGGTTCCGACTCCACCTTGATAGGCGGACTTGTTGCTGCAGGCTCGCTTTTTATTGCTAACTATATATTTAAACTCCTGCTTTATCGATTTCCCCAATTTGGCCATATAGTTCAAGGAGAGCCATCTATGCTTATTTACAAGGGAAAAGTGAACCATAAAAATCTTGAAAGAGCAAAGATAACCTTAGACGAATTAAAAGAGGCTGTGAGAGAGCATGGGGTTGCTCTATTGGAAGATGTGGATTTGGCTGTTCTTGAAGCTGATGGTAATATTAGTATCATATCCAATGATTTTAAACAAAGAACGGTAAAAAAGAGAGTTCCTCAAAAATTAAATACGAATAAGCAGAGCTGATCAAAGGCAATGGGGAGGTTCTGTTTAAAGGAAGTGTTTTAATTTGATTAGATCTTCTGTTAATGGTAGAATTAGAATAAAAAAAGAATTATCCCTTGCTACTTTATGTACATATTATGTTGCTTTTTATTTAATATGGTGCTTGAATGTTTTTTTACTGTTTCCGTTGCTATCACCAGTTCTTGGAGGCGGCGCCATATTTTTAGTAACCAAAGAGGTTCTTAAGTTGCTTATTTGGGCAATTTCGGCCCTATGTTTAATATTGTACTTCAAAGAAAATATGTGGATTTCACTAAAGGAAATGTTCACCTCCGGAGTAAAATGGGCATCATTAATTCTAATATTTGTAGTCCTTCTTTTATATGCGTTTGTTGTCATTTATCTATTCGGCGGCAGTTTCAAAATTTCTCCTAATTTTGAAGCATCATCTTTGATTGCTGCAGTTTTATTTGCAGGAATTACGGAAGAAATAGTTTTCAGAGGTTGGCTTTTAAACGCCGCTTTGAAAAAATATAATAAGTGGATTTCAATTATATCTAACATGGTCTTATTTCTTTTTATTCATTTTCCGGGCTGGATTTACAAGGGCACATTTTTTGAAATGCCGGGGATATTATTTAACTGCTTTGGAATCCTTATGCTTGGATTTATATTCTCCTATGCATTTATAAAAAGCCGAAACATTTGGGTTCCAATCATCCTACATATGTTTTGGAATTTATTGATGAAACTTTTTCTTGCTATGTAATAAATTTAGAGTTATTAAAAATTTAAATTTAATAAAATTATTTTATAAAATGAGGTAAACTTATGAAAAAACTTGCTTACTTTTTAGTTGTTTTTTGCTTAATCATGTTAAGCATCGTACCGCTATCGTCTGCGGAAGAGATTACAAAAAGCAATGCGGATGTTCTAATTAATGTAGGAGAAAAATACACCTTAGAGGCAGTTCTAAACTATATGATAGAAAAACAGTTGCCTCTTAATATACTGGTTAATTGGGAGACGTCTGATGCAAAAATTGCTACTGTTAAAAATGGAGTAGTAAGCGGAATTAAAGAAGGCGGCGTAATTATTAAAGCTACTGCAACTAATGAGGGGAAAACTTATCAAGCGCAGGCTAAGGTATATGTATGCTCCACCGTTACAGGGGTTGTTTTAAATAAGGATGCTGTTGAATTAAAAGTTGGGCAAACAGACAGACTGGTTGAGACAGTATTACCTGACAGCGCAGTCTTAAAAACCGTAACCTGGACTTCAGAAAATAAGAATGTTGTAACCGTTACAAATGGTACTATCAAAGGCATAGGTGAAGGATATGCTTACGTATTTGCAACCACCAGTGATGGGGCCTACGTTGCCAAATGCGGTGTCAGAGTTATATCAACAGTAAGCAGCATACTTTTAAAAGAACATTACTTGACTAAATATGTCGGCGAAGAATTTAACCTGGAATATACCTTGTCGCCTTCCGATGCTTTTTTAAAGGATGTAAAGTGGACACCAAGTAATACGAAGGTTTTGTCTGTGACGACGGTCGGAAAGCTAAAAGCTCTTTCGGAAGGTACAGTTACCGTAAAAGCCGAGACTGTAGACGGCAAGCATACGGATGAATGTACAATAAATGTAAAAGGTATGGTCCAAGGAATCACTTTAAATAAGAATGATTTAGAAATCATAAAAGGAAATAAAGAAGTGATAGCTGCAGTTGTATACCCTGATAATGCCATTCAGAAGGGTGTAACATGGAAGTCTGATAATCCAAAGATTGCTACAGTTGTGGATGGACTGATAACCGGGGTGGAAGATGGGGAAACTGTTATTACGGCTACCACTTTGGATGGAAATTATAAAGCAACAGTAACTGTAACCGTTGTTTCTTACGAGAAAAAAGTAGAAAAAATTGATTTATTGGATTCGGAAGTAACAATGAATGTCGGTGAAAATAGGTGGTTTTTATATAAAACCTTTCCGGAAGATGCAGTTGTTCCAAAATTAAAGGTTGAATATAAGTTACTCCGTGGTACAAAAACAGCTCCCATCACAATAAAAAATAATGCAATATACTTAGAAGCCATGGCAGCAGGAGAGTACGAGATTACTTTAGCCTTAGATGCAAAGCCGGAGATAAAAGACACTTGCACTGTGCATGCAAAATCAATGGTAACAGGTATAGAGATAAGTGATAAAGAGCTTTCTGTATTTATAGGCGAAAAGAAACAATTAACGGGCAATGCATTGCCTGATAGCGCAATAATAAAAGGCATAGTCTGGAAATCATCCAATACCAAAATAGCCAGTGTTAATCCTACCACCGGTGAAGTGTTGGGCGTTTCTAAGGGCGATTGTATTATTACCGCAACTACAATTGACGGCGGTTTGGAAAAAGAGTGCAAAGTAACGGTTGATAACCCTGTAAATGTAGAAAGTTTAGAGATTAGGGATTCAAAAGGAAACATTATAGGGGAGAAGCCTGAAGAAATTACTTCATCTATAAAAGAAACAATATCTATTATAATTGATGGAGTGCCGCTTGTAACTGACCAACCGCCAATTATGTACAAAGATAGGGTTTTGGCTCCGGTCAGAGCAATATTTGAAAGTCTGGGTGCTGCTATTTATTGGAATAGCGAATTAAAAACTGCAACGGGTATTTTGAATAATAATGTCATACAGCTGACAATTAATAATACCAATGCAAATGTGAATGGCCAGGCAGTCAATTTGGATGTGCCTGCCAAACTAGTAAATAATAGAACGATGGTGCCGGTAAGGTTTATTGCCGAAAACTTAGGTGTTACTGTAAACTGGGATGCTTCATCGCATACAGTTACTATAACGACAAAATAGTGACAGGTGCCACTATAAAAGAGGCAAGTCTTACAAAGAGCAAAGATAAACTTAGACGAATTAAAAGAAATAAAATGATAGAGTAAGCTGCTTTCGCCGGGTTGGGATTAAATGCCTTGGAAGCCGGTTTGCCGAAAAGTTGAATATAAAAAATAGAGGAGCTATTATGAGTAAAGTGATTTTAGTATGTGGCAATACAGCTTCCGGAAAGTCAACCTATTCGATGAAAATTGCAAAAGAATATAATGCGGTTTCGTTTTCAATTGACACTTGGATGCAAACTCTTTATGGAGCAGATTACAATCCTGAAAAACATGATTTTGCATGGTTATTGGAAAGAACAGAGCGCTGTAAAAAAATTATCAGGCAGACAGCGGAAAGTATTATTGCACAAAATATAAACGTAGTTTTGGAAATAGGTTTTGGAGATATAAAGTCAAGAGAATATTATCATAAGTGGGGCAGCAGCCAAGGCGCCCGAGTTTATGTTCATTATCTTGATGTTCCTGTTGAAACAAGAAGAGAACGAGTTAGAAAACGCAACAGCGAGAAAGGTGCAACATTCTCGTTTGAAGTCACAGATGAAATGTTTGATTATGTTGAACCTTTATTTGTTCCGCCAAGCGATATAGAGAATATAAATTTAGTAAGGATAACAGAAGATTAAAAATGTTTGATATTGACATTTTGGATGTGCAAGGGAAGAAAATGGATGTTACATGGTACAAGATTTCATTAGATGCATTCCCAGCGAGAAGTAGTTAGAGCAAACAGACATGGAAGACAAGGGGACGACTCTGTTATTTCCTATGTCTCGGATAGAAAAGGTTTTTGGAGTGACAGGGCATTTTTAGTAAAAAAACAAACTGTGAAAGCAGTTTTGCAAAGCATAAGAAAGTAGGATGGCAACATGAGAATAACAGCATATAACGGAAGCCCTGACGGCAGGAAAAGTGTTACAAATAAAATGGTTCAGGAAATACTTGCGGGAGCAGCTGAGGCAGGAGCCAAAACACAAAATTATTTTCTCGCAGAAAAGAATATAAGCCATTGCAGGGCATGTTCCCACTGTTTGAGTGTAGAGCTAAATAAATGCATTATCCAAGACGATATGGAAGAAATGCTAAAGAGTTTCAAACAATCAGACATAGTCATATATGCCACACCTCTTTATTTTGATAACGTTTCAGGTATGATGAAGATGTTTTTTGACAGAAGCTTATCACTTGTAGCACCGTATGTAGGCCTGGATGAGAATGGTGAATACAGACACATAGATAAACCGGGTTTTTCAGATTCATTTTCGAAAGTTCCAAAGCTGGTAGCGGTTAGCAACGCCGCTTTTCCGGAGCAAAGCCAATTTCAAGTTATATCTCATTTATTTAAAAGAATGGCCAGAAATATACATACCCAGGTAATTGCAGAGATATACAGGGGCGAAGGCCCTCTTCTAAGAGATATGGTACCGCAATTATCACCCATTGTTGAAGGCTATAAAAAGCTTTTAAGAGAAGCAGGCAGAGAAATTGTTGAAACAATGAAACTTTCTGAGGAAACAAAAGCGAAGCTTGAAAAAGCACTTATACCTCATGAGGCATATGTAAAAGGATGGAATGCTTCTATTGATAACGACTGGGACAGGTCTGATATGTAATGCTTAAAAAGCCGGAGCATTTTCGGGCAGGCAAGAAAAAGAAAATGCTTTAAAATTCCAAACAGCAGAATCTGTACAATATCATCTATTGCAAAAGCTGTGCTTTTACTATGCTTGGCGGATTATTTATTTAAGTTCTTGCATATGCTAATCCACTATGAAGGCAGTTTAGAAGCAGGTAATACTATAAAATGTCTGGAGGTTTATGACTTGGTTGCTTTTTCATATGCGGAAATCAATATAGTAGGCATTGTGCTTTTACTGCTCCTGCTGAATAATATGAACAGAAGCATTTACAAAAGTAGATCCATTGACCAGCGGATATTCAATGGATGTATGATTATGAACATATTGATTTTCCTGCTTGATACAGGAATGTGGCTGCTTGATGGAGTCCCCGGAGCGGCGATGGAATCCGCCAACTATGTTGTGACGACACTGTATTATATTTCTAACCCTTTAATCTGCTTTCTGTGGCTTATGTATACAGATTTTAAGATATATGAAAGCAAGTTGGGGCTTTTAAAGCGTATCAGATTATATGCTGTTCCATGCGTTATCAGCGCAGCACTGAGTCTTGCAAGCCCCTTTACAGGCTGGCTATTTTCTATAGATGAAAAGAATGGCTATATGCGGGGACCGTACTTTTGGATGATGGCTTTAGCATGCCTGATTTATTTAGTGCTTTCCTGCGGTATGTCCATAAAGGATATTTATAAAAACGGATGGGAAGGTAACAAAAGTCTGAGCATCCACCTCGTAGTCTTTCCAATTGGGATTATTGCGGCCTCAGTTATACAGATTATGTTTTTTGGTGTTTCTATAATATGGGTATGCGCTATGCTGGCACTCGCGAGTATTTATATTAATATACAGAACGGAGAAATTTCCACCGATTATTTAACCGGGTTATACAACCGGCGCCGCCTTGACCTGCACCTTAAACGCATAGTGAAGGCACGCCGAAAGGAACATTTACTGTTCGCTATCATGCTGGATTTGGATGAATTTAAGAGCATTAATGACAACTACGGTCATATTGCAGGGGATAGCGCTCTTATGAAGATGGCAGAGCTGCTCCGGCAGACCTGCAAGGGCAGCGATGATTTTATTGCCAGAATTGGAGGCGACGAGTTTGTCATTCTGGGAGAACGGACTCGGCATGAGGAAATCAAAAAGCTTATGGAAGAGATATATTCAAATGCTTTTGCGTATAACCAAAGCCATCAATTGCCATATGCTTTGATGCCAAGCATGGGATATACTGTTTTTAGCAAGGATGATACCATAGATTCTTTTTTAGCAACTGCGGACAGAGAAATGTACCGGAGCAAACAAGAGAGAAAGCTTGAACACAGTAAGGATCACCACAATACAAGTATGGCATAGACTATCTTTCTTATAATAGCTGCACTTGCAGGTATAATTCATGGGATAGCAAAGAAACGCAAGGCTTTGGTAATAGCATCAGCTTGATGCTATTATGTGCATTATTGATTTTATGAAGCGTGATTCGGAAATTGCACAGAATATGAAAAAGAAATAATTTATAATACCCTAAACGAAACAGACTATATGAAAGGAATCCTTATTCACAGAAAGAGTAAATAGCGCTGCCGTTATCGGTAGCGCTATTTTTCATCAGGTAAGGTTTTTGCCCATTATATGCACCGCACACAGCCGATATATAATAAGCAATTATCTATGTAATTTCATATTGTACTAAGCAAGAAGGCGGTACTTATTGAATTTTAAAAAATGTAGAAAGTAAAAATAAAAATGTTATTTATATCTATATAATAAAGAGTATTTAAAAAGAAGTATTGACAAAAAAACTGTGATATTGACAAAGTATATCATTATAAGTTACACTGATAATGATATAAAATAGAAAAATAATTCGATAAGTGGACAAACTAATTAGCACAGTTAATGTTATAAAAGAATAATTAGAAAAGGAGATGATAAATGTATGGAAGTTTTTTTGCGGATAGATATAAATATTGCAGCTATGGTTTTATTGGGCATAGTTCTTATAACAGCATATAAAAGGCTTGACAGGCAGGACTCTATGAACCAAAAATTCTTAAATACATCATTGATAATTCTGCTTGAGCTTTTATTTGAAACAATAACGTGCATTATTAATAAACGCCCTGAAAAATGGCTAGAGCCGGTTGCTGATGTTATGCATATATGCTTATTTGTCACTGCTCCGATTCTGACCTATTACTGGGTTACTTTCGTTCATAGCTGGGTTGAGCCTAATACTAGTATATCCCCCAAAAGGCTAAAACTTTTAAAAATTCCTGTTGTGATCAACACTGTTATTACAGTTTTATCGCCGTTTTTTGGCTATGTTTTTTACATCGACAGCTCAAATGTATATCATCGGGGATCGCTTTTTGCTCTCACATCGTTTATCACATATTTTTATTTATTATGCGGTGTAGCCCTTATTATAAGGCACAGGAGAAAGATTATTAAACAGGATTTTACTCCGCTTATTGTGTTTGGTGTTCTTCCTTCCATAGGTGGGGTATGTCAAGCATTATTTTACGGCGTTCTTCTTATGTGGAGCAGCGGTGCATTTTCGCTTGTTATCGCATATGTTTTTCTGGAGCAGAGAATGATTCATATAGATTACTTGACCGGAGCAATGACAAGAGAGTCTTTTGAATGCTTTATTTCACAGAAAATGAGGCAAAAAGCAAACGCTAAATTTGGAGCAATTTATTTGGACTTAGACGGACTTAAAGAAATAAATGATAAATATGGGCATTTAGAAGGGGATTATGCCATAAAAACTACAATACAATTGATTAAAGGCTTGCTGAGGAAAACAGACATTGTTGCCCGACTAGGTGGCGATGAATTTATAATAGTTTTAGATTGTGAAAAAAATGAAAATTTAGTAGGAATAATTACAAAAATAATCTTGAAGCTTGACGATTATAACGAAAAATCCAAAAAAGGATACAGATTGGAGTGCAGCTTTGGAGCGGATATTTTTGATACAAGCTATACAAGCATTGAGCAATTCTTACATCATATTGACGACCTTATGTACAGCAATAAAAGAAGGAGAAAATTACATCGCACTGAAGAGTAGGGCTTTTCAGGGCATAAGATAACAGCACCGCACGCTTATAAGCGTGCGGTGCTGCTCTTGTCCGAGGATAAAAGGCTGCCCCCAAAAAGGTTCGGCGGATAAACTATTGAAGATCCATTGCGGGCCTACTTATAATTCATCAGAGCCACCCCTAATGTGGCCAAAACTATTCCTGCTATTTTATAAAAACAAAAGCTTTCCCCAAAAACCAATATCCCTAATCCTACGGAAATTATATTGACTATTGCTGAGGAAAAGGGAACAATAAAGCTTAAATCATTTTTTGTCAGGATTCCCGTCCACAGAATAAAGCTGGTGAAATAAAATATCAAAGCCAGAGCCATTTTTAAGCTGATGTTGAAATAAAACAGCCCATCATTTAATCCAAACCTAATAGGCTGCTCCGAAAGCTTCATCAAAAAAAGCCCCATGACAGTAAAAACTATATATGCTATAAATTCAGTCAAGGTTATTTTCCTTTCTGCGTTCCCAGAGTTTTAGATAGACAAGCTAAAACTAAAAAGGGGAATAAGAGCGATATAAACCACAAATACCTGTAATCCTGAGCGGGCATTGTTAAAAATACTATCAGAGCATTACAAAAAAGCGGAATAAATAAACAAAGCTTTCTATCCTTTTTAATTATTAAATAAAGCATAAGTATGAATTCCAAGGCAAGGTAAAAGCCCGTTCTCCATACCAATGTATTCAATAAATAGTTCTTGATAAAAGTGTAATTTGCAATTTTTTCTACTGTGTCGGTAAGATAATTGCTGACTTTGTGAACCTTGAATTTGTCCGTGATTTCCTTTTGTATTTTAGTAGTGTAAGCATTATTGTGGCTAAAGGAGTCTGAGGTTACAGACCACATGGATACCGCAAGGTTAAATTTATCACCTATTACCACGCCGGGATTTTTGGCTAAAGCTTCAATATACATTTTTAACGCGTCGGATGTTTTTATTTTGGAAAGCTTTTTTAAAAAACGGGGGGTATTATTAGAAATCGTATCTGCAAGATACGGATCATAATAAGTGCGGATTTGCTCGGGCGTACAGACAGACTCTATTAATTCCCTGCTTTGCTTGTCAAGATTATCTTCTGCTTTATGAACATATACCGCCGAAAGACCTTGATATATAGGTCTTAACTTCATGCCGGAAGGATTCAGGTCGGCATTTAATTTATAAGGAACGATATAATTTATTAAAATAAATATTAAAAATATTACGAAAGCCAATATACAATAATTTCTTATCCTGATTTTTGAGCGGCTTTTAATCACATATATAAGTGCGAAGAGAAGCATTGCGATAAAGGCAAGGATTCCGTTAAACCGGAAAAGAGAAATTATAAGAAGGCAGATAATAAACTCAATTACATGAGCTGATTTACTGAAATAGTCTTTTTGTAAAGCCATTTTAAATAATATAAGGGTTGCCAGAAGAAGTCCGGCAGTAAAGGGTATGTCCTTCCATTGGGTTACTACATTAATTCCCGTTGAGGGAACAGCGCTTACTGCTATTGCCGTAAAATATACTATTTGCCATTTGACTTTGTTTTTTAAGAGAATTACATAAAAATATGTCGTTACAAACACAAAAATAAGAATCTGAAAAATTGTAATACTTGCAAAGTTATCCCAAATTTTAAGAAGCAGCCCCATAAACAGCGTATGGCCGATTGGATGCCACGTATTAAACGGGATGATACCTTTAAGCTGACTTACCTGATTATATGTATCATACGACATATTACCGGGATAGAGAGCATAAAAGTAAAATCCAAGTATTATTATCTGGATACCAAATAAGATAAAAAAATGTCCTTGGCTTATTTTGTTATTTGTATTTGAAGTTATATCACGTTTAAGCATATCAAGTATATTTAAGGAGAACAGTATATATATGAAAACGGGTATGGCAAGCAGTAAAAAATAACGGATTTTGCCCATTGTCAGATAATACCCTAAATCTTCATATAAAAAGGTTTTCCCGAAAAACATAAAACATACCATTAGGGCGAAGATAGCAGCAAGTAATAAAAACCACGGATTTTTTATTTCCAATATTTTATTATTTTGTTCCATCCATAAAAGAGCGGCTCCCGTAATTGCAATTATTATTAAAGTGACGTACTCGCTGCTTACAATTTGATTAACTCTAAAGTTATAATAAAAAGATATAAAGATCAAAATGACTGAAAAAAGAATCCAAACAGCATATCCTAATACTTTATTTACCTTATTTCTCATCATTTTTTCTTATTTCCTCGTTCTTTTCTGAAATTTCCTTTTTTAACAGGGCAATTTCCTGCACCATACTGATTGATTGTTTTTTAGTGTCAGACATTGAAATTGATAAATTGATAATATTATTAACAAGTATCAATATGGCTATGAAAAATATTGCGTTGGTGGGATCTTTTATGCCTAATGCCCTCGCTATTTTATCTATTAAGCCGGGGAAGACCGCCATAATTATAACAAACAAAAAAGTAAAAAACCATGGCATTGAAAATTTTGCGCTGTATTTTTGAGCGCGTGTCTTTTCAAAAAGAAAAAATATAATTGCAAGTGATATAATGATAACCCATATTTGCGTAAGCATATTCATATCAGCACCACCTTTTTCTTTTGTTATAACGGTTTAAAAAAATCAACAAAAATTGAAAAGCTTACTTTGATCATGTAATATACAGACTGCCATCTGTCAATAGAGGATTTACCTTCCTGCCTTTCCCGCATTGTAACAGGCACCTCTGCAATTTTAAGGCTTTTGCGCAGACAAAAGGCAACGGTTTCAGGTTCGGGATAGTCGTAGGGGTAATATTCGGCAAACAGCGCCATGGCTTTTTTGTTAACCATTCTAAGTCCTGATGTTACATCTTTAATCTCCTGTTTATGTAAGATTTTTATCAGCTTAGATAAGATGTCAATACCGGCTCTTCTTAAAGCAGTTGATTGAAATCCGTCCTTTTCCAAATATCTTGAGCCGATAACCATATCGCTGCCGGTTTTATTCATTTCGTTATACATCATTTCCAGATACTTAGCTTTATGCTGGCCGTCCCCGTCAAACTGCACAGCTATATCATAGCCGTTTTTTAACGCATAAATATATCCGCTTTGTACGCTTGCACCGATGCCAAGGTTTACCGGCGTGTTTATTACATTGAAGCCTTTTTCAAGGCACAATTTTTCTGTATTATCTGTTGACCCGTCATTAATTATGACATAGTCAAAGTTCGGAGCGTTAACTTTAAGGTCGTTAACGACCCCAATAAGATTATTTTGCTCATTATAAGCAGGTATTATAACTAATCTTTTCATAAGTTCACCCAAATATCTAATAACATGATTGGAAGTCATTAACAGTAATATTCCTTTTTGGCAAAACATTTATACAGCATAGACTTTTTTAAGGTCAGAAAAGGGCCCTTTTTAATGGAATCACCCCCTAAAAATGTAAAGTCTGCTATCAGGCAGGTCTTGTAAATTTTTCTAAAAACTGTTATAATATTAACAGACTTGTCAAAGCGCAGGAAAAATGTATCAATTTAAGGAGATGGTTTTGTGCCGCAAAAGCAGAAACTCACGCAGCTCGAGCTTATTAATCTTATACTTGATGATGTAGATCAGAAAGACGAGGATGAAGAACTTGTTCACATGCTGCTTGATAAGACCGTGTCAAAAAATATCAACCATAGCCAAAAAGCGAATTTATCAATCGGAGCCAAAGTTGCCGACAAAGTAGCTGAAGTGGCCGGTAGCTGGGGTTTTATCATTACTTTTTGCTCAATTTTAGTCTTTTGGATTATTTTAAACGGCTTCTTTTTATTAAAGCCCTTTGATAAGTATCCTTTTATTCTTTTAAACTTAGTATTGTCTTGCGTTGCAGCAATCCAAGCTCCAGTCATTATGATGAGCCAGAACAGACAGGAACAAAAAGACAGGCTGCGTGCCGAAAATGATTATAAAGTAAATTTGAAATCAGAAATCATTATTGAGGACTTACATAGTAAGCTTGATAAAATAATCAGTACTCAGGAGCAAATCGTTTCACAGTTGAATTCAATAAATAAAACAAATCTGAAAGAGAATTAGGGAATTATTGTTAAAGACAGGATCGTACAAAGGTTTAGTAGAGTTACTGCTATGATTAAAAGGGAGAATTGTGAAATTTATGGAAATAAAATTGCCAAGTATTAACGGAGAAAATAAATATGTTAAAGATAAGAACTCTATTGTTCTAATTGGCGCTAATGGCTCGGGAAAAACAAGAATGAGTATTTGGATTGATAATAATAATCCTAAAATTAAAATTCATAGAATTTCAGCACAAAAATCGTTAAATATGCCATCCAATGTTAAACCATCTGAGATGAAAACAGCAGAAGAGAACTTTTATAATGGATATAGCGGTGGCTTTAAGGAACCAGATAAATTTACAACGAATTCATATCGATGGGGTGGAAAACCAGAAACTCATTTATTAAATGACTTTGATAAGTTGATGGAATTACTCATGACTGAGCAATACCAAAAAGTTATAGAATATAGGGAAGAGCATAAGGCTGGAAATAAAAAATTTACTAATGAAACAAAGCTGGAAAAA
>JAUZPY010000027.1 GCA_030705805.1 Bacillota bacterium
AAGGGATTGCCGGAATAGCCTCCGCCTGCGGTCTGGTCAAAAGCAGCATGACCAAATTGGTCATATCTAGCCTTCTTTTGAGGGTCAGACAGAACCTCATACGCTTCGTTAACTTCTTTAAACTTTTTCTCGGCAGTTTCCTGGTCGTCTTTATTTAAGTCCGGATGATATTTTTTTGCCATAGACCTGTAGGCTTTTTTTATTTCTTCGTCCGTAGCGGTTTTAGAAACCCCCAGAACCTCGTAGTAGTCTTTTTTATCAGCCATATAAATATTCCCTTACACACATTTGCACCGCTGTTTAAATATGCCCAAGGGCATATTTAAACAGTTGGTGCAAAATTATTTTTTAGTTATTTTTATTAACGTCATTAAAATCTACATCCTGAGCATCAGGACCGTTTTGTCCCCCATTATTACCCGGATCGCCGGCATTGCCTGAAGCCTGCTGCTGTTGTGCTGCTGCCTGATATACTCTCTGGCCTACTGCACTCATTTTCTGCATAAGAGCGTCGCTGGCAGCTTTGATGGCTTCGGTATCCGTGCCCTTTAAAGCTTCCTTAACCTTTTCGCTCTCGGCATTTATATCTTTCTTTTCATCCTCTGTCATCTTGTCGCCCATGTCTTTAATAAGCTTATCAGCTTGGTAAACCATCTGATCGGCACTGTTGCGGGTATCGACTTCTTCCTTACGCTTTTTATCTTCGGAAGCATACTGCTCTGCTTCTTTTACAGCTTTATCAATTTCATCGTCCGAAAGGTTTGTTGAAGCGGTAATTGTAATATTCTGTTCGTTGCCGGTGCCTAAATCTTTAGCTGAAACATGAACGATACCGTTTGCGTCTATGTCGAAGCTTACCTCTACCTGAGGAATACCTCTGGGAGCGGGAGCAATACCATCTAAGTTAAAGCGGCCAAGAGACTTGTTATATTGAGCCATTTCACGCTCACCCTGAAGAACGTGGACTTCAACGGAAGGCTGATTGTCTGCGGCAGTTGAGAAAATCTGGCTCTTCTTTGTGGGAATCGTAGTATTTCTGTCAATGACCTTTGTGAATACTCCGCCCATAGTTTCAATACCTAATGAAAGAGGTGTAACGTCAAGAAGAACTAAGTCATTAACGTCACCGGAAAGAACGCCACCCTGAATTGCAGCACCCATAGCTACACATTCATCCGGGTTGATTTCCTTGCTTATCTTTGAACCAACAAGTTTTTCAACAGCGTCGCAAACTGCCGGAATTCTGGTTGAGCCGCCAACCATTAATACTTTTTGTATGTCGGATGTGGAAAGGCCGCCATCTTTTAATGCCGTACGTACAGGACCCATTGTAGCTTCTACCAGGTCAGCGGTAAGTTCGTTGAACTTAGCTCTGGTAATATTCATATCAAGGTGCATAGGTCCGTTTGAGTCAGCAGAAATAAAGGGCAGGTTTACATTTGCCGATGTAACGGCGGAAAGCTCACACTTAGCTTTTTCGGCAGCTTCTTTAAGTCTTTGAGTTGCCATTTTATCGCTGCGCAGGTCTATTCCGTGTTCCTTCTTAAATTCCCCTGCCATGTAATCAATAAGTCTGTTATCAAAGTCGTCGCCGCCGAGACGGTTATTACCGCTGGTTGCAAGAACCTCAAAAACTCCGTCAGATATGTCCAGAATAGATACATCGAAAGTACCGCCGCCTAGGTCAAATACCATTATCTTTCCGTCGGGATCCTTATCTGCTCCGAAAGCAAGAGCTGCTGCGGTAGGCTCGTTTATAATTCTCTGAACGTCAAGGCCGGCAATTTTACCTGCGTCCTTTGTAGCCTGTCTTTGAGCGTCTGAGAAATAAGCCGGAACTGTAATAACAGCCTGTGTTACTTTATCTCCTAAGTAGCTTTCGGCGTCCTGCTTAAGCTTACCTAAAATCATTGCGGAAATTTCCTGAGGTGTGTAGCCTTTTCCGTCAATATCAACCTTGTAAGATGAACCCATTTCTCTTTTTATTGAAATAACAGTTCTGTCAGGATTAGAAACCGCCTGTCTTTTAGCAACCTGGCCTACAAGTCTTTCTCCGTTTTTTGCGAAACCTACAACGGAAGGAGTTGTTCTCATACCTTCAGCGCTTGCTATAACAACAGGAGATCCTCCCTCTAAAACCGCAACGCAAGAATTTGTTGTTCCTAAGTCTATACCTATAATTTTTGCCATAAATTTATCCTTCTTTCTATTGTTAACTATTTTAAAATATAAAAATATACTAATTAGCTACTTTAACAACACTGTGTCTTAATACTCTGTCTTTAATTTTAAAGCCCTTTAAAAATTCCTCTGATACCACATTTTCTCCCAGGGAATCGTCCTGGATATGCATTACCGCATTGTGAAGCTCAGGGTTAAAAGTCTGACCTACAGCGTCAATGGCTTCAATCTCAAGACCGTCAAGGACATCAACCATCTGTTTTCTTATAAGGTCAAGACCCTCGGAAAATGCCTTCCAGTTGCCTTCACTATTATCGGGCTTTGAAGATACCGCCTTTTCGATATTATCAAACAGGGGTAAAAACTTCGATGCAGTGTCAGCTTTGACCGTTTCATAAATTTGTGATTTTTCCCGCTCCGTACGCTTGCGGAAATTATCATATTCCGCCGTTATGCGAAGAAGTTTATCGGTAAGCTCTGCATTTTTTGCCTCATAGGTATTCGATTCTATCTCTTCTGCTTCAGCGCCCGAAACTTCTTCGATTATTTCATCTTCTGATTCTTTAATTTCTTCGTTTGTTTCTTTCTTCTTTGTCATAAGTCCTCCTAATCGATCATTCTGCGGAAAATAGTGTCCATTGCGTCCGCGATATATTCCAGGGTTGACATAACCCTTGCATAGTCCATTCTGACAGGTCCGATAATGCCGATAGACCCTTTTGAATCATCTGACACAGAGTAAGATTTAAGAACCATGGAGCAATCCTTTAAGTCCTGTCTCCCCGTTTCCGAGCCGATAATTACCTCACAGATAGTCTCACCTTGAGAGGCTTTCCTGACCAGATTCTTTAAGCTTTCCTCATCGTCTACAAAGTCCATAAAGGATTTTGCTCTCCCCACGTCCTGATACTCTCTGTACCTGAAGATATTTGCGGTTCCGTCCAAATAAACGTCGCCGCCGCTCCCCGATAAAGCTTCACCTAGAAACTCCTTAAGACACGGTACCAGCTCAGGCCATAATTTACTAATTTCAACAAAGAAAACCGACTCAAAATCAATTTCATTTGCTGTTTTCAGGCAAAACAAATCCGTAATTACTCCACTTATTCTATCTAACCCCTCCTGGGTAATATCAAGAGGCGCCTTAATGCGTCTGTCCTTAATCATGTCGCCCGTGGCAACCAGAACTATAAGTACAAGCCCTTCCTGAATCATAATAAGCTTAATGTTCTTGAACTTAAGCTGTGAAACCTGGGGGGTAATAACGAAGGACGTGTAGTCAGTAAGAGCGGAAACCGTAGAACAAGCTTTCCTTACAATACCGTCTAATTCTCTGGCCTTGATTTCTAAACGGCGAGATAAATCTTCCATTTCCGACATGGTGAGCCTGTATTTTTCCATAAGCATATCTACATAAAGACGATAGCCTGTGTACGAAGGCACTCTGCCGGCAGATGTATGAGGTTTTTCTAAGTAGCCAAGCTCCTCCAAATCCGCCATCTCATTTCTGATGGTAGCCGGAGAATAATCAGATAAATAACGTCTTGCAACAGTAAGGCTGCCGAGCGGCTCCGCAGTTTCAATGTAATCATCGATAATTGCTTTCAGTATCTTTTTTTTTCTGTCTGACAATTCCATAAGCCGCCTCATCCTTTCATGTATATTTTGCAAATTAGCACTCCCTACCCCAGAGTGCTAATTAATTTATACCACTATATGTAATAGATGTCAATATGTTTCTAAAAAAAATAGCTAAAAAAAATGAAGCGCACCCCAAATGTTATTTTGTGTCTAACATTTGGAACGCACCCGTTTTTTGATACCTGATTCTTTTTTATCCGGTATTAAAGCATAAGAGAGTCAAAACCTATGAAGGCTTGGCTCTCTTATGCGTACCCTAATGACACTGCCTAAAAATCAGGCTCTTTTTGTAAGACTTGAAAGCGCCTTTTTGAGTGTCACTTTAACTATTACTTTGCTTTTCCTGACTTAGTAACTTTAAAAAGCTTAATCATAAGAGGAATGTAGGTAAGAATAAAAACAGCAAGGCAAATCCAGAACACTGCCATTTTAGCAGACTCCCCAATCCAGACGCCAATGCCCATACCTAAAGAAAAGAGACATAGTTTTAAAGCCGCAAAGTCCTTCCAAGTAGATTCTTTTGCGTAAGTGTTACCTAAATTAAATAACCAATTAAACATTTTTTTCATCCTTTCCCTTTAAATATTCCTTATATAAAATATCCTTGAGCACCAAAAAGGCATCCTGCCTTCCTAAGTCATATTCCCTCATCAGCTCCGCAATCATAGAGCCCAGCTGCCCTTCATAGCCCCGGGTGTCTATTACAGATTCGTAATCCTTTAAAATAGAGTACTTTTTGCTCCAAACCTTAGTCCAGTCCATAGTCTCCTCCTTAAAAGCTCTTCTTTTAGAAAGTGTCGGATTCACCTCCCCAAAATACGCAGCGGCAGTTTCCCCGCCCTTTAAAAACTCATTTTCAGAAATCACCCGCTTCACCTCCGTATAAAGTCCGGTAAGGAGTACTCCCGCCGCCAAAGCCTTTTCTTTTGAGAAAAAGCTGTGCCTTCAAAGTTTATCGTGTGAAAAATTCCGCCCTTAAATTTTTCTTTAGGAAATGTTATCACCTCCATAAAACGGGTGGTTTATCTTGCTCTTTTAAAAATTCTTCTACCGCAGCGTTAAAATCACCGCTGTTTTCAAAGGAAACAAAGTGGCTTCCTTCTATTATTTTAAACTTTGCATTTTTAATAGAATCGGCTATTAGTTTTGTATGGGAATCCTTAATCAAATCTTTAGTGCCGGCAATAACAAGCGTGGGAGCTTCAATTTTCAAAAGCTCGCTTTCTTTAATGTGAGGTTCTCTTACCATTAAAGAAAGAAGCTCTTTTTTTGCATTTGCTTGTAGTGAAAAGTACGATTTAAGTTTAGCAAATAAATAAGAGAATATAACCGGTAGCTGAAAGGCGGCCTTCACTCCCGAAGGATAAAGGTTAGCTCCGCATAGTATTAATGATTTCAGCTTATCAGGATATTTAAGTGCGAAAATAATGGCAATATTTGCTCCGTCGGAAAAGCCCAGAAGATTAATTTTTTCAAGGTCCAAAGAATTAACCAAATAAAGCAAGTCGTCGGCAAACTGACTAAGATTAAAGGGTGCCTTCCCTCTTTCGGATTTTCCGTGACCTCTCGTATCCACCGCAATGACCCGGTAATCCTTTTCAAAATACTCAATTTGAGGCGTAAAATACAATAGGTTCTCGCCGTTACCGTGAAGAAGGACCAAAGGCTCGCCGCTTCCTCTGTCTATAAAGAAAAGTTTTGCATCCATTTTACCACATCTATTCTTAAAAAAATTCAGCTATTTCAGTAATTTATAAAAGACTTCCGTATAAGTAAGCTTACCTGATAATCGCTCAGATTTCATAAGGCTTAGCTTAGTAACTTCCATTTCTGCCGGCTTTATGTTAAGCTTCGGGCCGGAAAATACAACCTCTCTGCCAAGGGTAATATGAGGTTTGAATTCCCTGTCCTCTATATAAAATCCCTTTGATTTCAGAGAAAGAGAAAGCTGTTTTTGAATTTCATTAAGAATACTGTTTTTTTCAAGGGAAGCATAGTAAAGAGAAGAATTGCCCCTTTTAAAGCTGCTGCATCCCGAAAGTTTAATTTTAAAAGGCATACAGTCAATTTCATTCATTGAAGCTTTAATCTTTTCTAAGTCCCTCGCCTCACCCAAGAAAACCAAGGTCAAATGGAGGTTTTCATCACGGGTAAAGTTTCCGCTTTCAGACTGCGATTTTAAGGACTCAATAGTATTCTTTATTTCTCTTTTAAAATCATCCGTAAAATTAACGGCTGCAAAGATTCTCAAACTGATACGCCAACCTTTCGGAACCGTCCTCTATATAAATGATACCACAGTAGGAAAAGCCGTATTTTAAAACAGTTCCCTGCATAGGCACATTATCCTTATGGGTATCTATCCGGATATTTAATATATCTCTCTTTTTAGCTTCCTTCAGAGCAAAGTCAAAGCAATTAGAGCAAATGCCTTTTCTATGAGAATCGTTATCTACGGCAATTCTGTGAATAACAACATAAGGACGATTATTTGTCCACTTTCCGTTATAAATTAAATTATATGTGGGTTCATGTTCAAAACCCAAGTAGAAAACCGCTTTAGGCATCTCTCCGTCCTCACAAAGATAAAGGCCCCCTTCTTTTATATCCTGAGCTACAAGCTCATCTGACGGGTATCCGTTTACCCACTGGCTAACATTTCCGTTTAGCCTCATATACTCCCTGCCATTTTCATAAAGCTTCATGCAAGAATCAAAATCGGAAATTTTTGCTTTTCTGAAATTCATAGCATACCTCTTTTTCTATTGTTGATTGTACCAGTCAATTAAAGGCTCTAAATTTTCCTCGCTGACAAAATCCACTTTATTTTTCATGCCGTCAATTCTGTTTTTTAAATAAATATCATTATTCCCTGATTTCTTAAAGTTTTTTTCAAGCATTGATATCATTATTTTCATAAGCAGCTTGTATAAGCCCTTTAGTTTATCCATATCAAAGCCGCCTCTTAAATAAAAGACAGGCAAGTCCTTTAAGCCGTATCTTTTTATAACGTCCTTATCGGGAAGCTCATCTAAAGGGGTAAGTCCTACTGGACACAAGGCTTTGACATTAAAATATTTTCTTGCCTTTTTAAAGCCCGTAACGCCTCCGGCATTCAGCCAGCCTAAATAAATGACCTCACTGCCTTTAGGCAGACTTCCCTTATCCCTGATGTTAAGTACCTTAAGACCGGTTTTTTCTCCAAGCATTTTAGCATACCTTTCGGTAAAGCCTGTGTTTGAATCAAAGATTATCGCATTCATTTAAACTCCTCCATTCATATCCTGCCTCTTTAAGGGCGGCAGAAGCTTTATTAAATTGTTCTTTCCTTACCATTATATAATCGGTATTAAACGTAGATACCGCAAAAATTCCAATTTTATTATCCGATAAAACTTTAGATATTTGGGCTAAGATTCCGATAAGGCTAAAATCAAGAACTTCGTCTATTCTGAAAGCTTTAAATCCGTCTTCTTTTATCTTAGGCTTTGGTGCGTTCTCTGTCCGGCACACTACGGAAAGCTCCTCATCGGTTCTGGCAATAAAGTAAAAGTCAGAATTTAAGTCAAAATCCTTTAAATCATTCACTTTTAAAATCGAAAATTCCCCGTCAATTTCTTTAAGAATCATAAAATGCTCCTATTATTCCGATTCGAGTTTTGTTACGCTTATCCATTTAACGAATCCCGAATATTTTTCAAGTTCAGGGATAGAAAGCTCAATTGCACTGTTGCTGCTTCCGCAGGCAGGGTAAACGCTTTTAAAGCGTTTTAAGCTTTCATCTAAATAAACTCTTACACCCTCATTTATTCCGAAGGGGCAAACGCCGCCTACTCCATGACCGATTAATGTTTCTACCTCATCATATGAAAGCATTTTCGCTTTAGTCTTAAATTCACCTTTATACTTGCTGTTGTCAATTTTGGCGTCGCCGGCCGTTATTACCAAAATCGGCTCGTCTCCTATTTTAAACGAAAGGCTTTTCGCTATTCTTGCCGCCTCGCAGCCAACTGCCTCAGATGCCAGCTCCACGGTTGCACTGGAGGTATCAAACTCTAAAATTCTGTCCTCCATATTCCACTTTTTAAAATACTCCCTTACCCTTTCAATTGCCATTATGTATCCCCTTTTCTTTAGCTGCTCAGTTTTAAGTCATTGTATTAAACGCAATAAATTTTTTATAACTTACATAGAAGAAAACCTGCTGACCTCTTTGCCCGAAAAAATCTTACAGATCTGCACTGCCTATAAGCTGTTTTCTTTTAGAAACAAGTACTCTTTCCCAAATCCGGCAAAAACTAATACTGCTCTCTTTTAAAATCCGCCTTTACATATTGCTTTTTTCCAAATCGAGCAGGAATTTTTTTATAAAAAGACCCCCGCCATAGCCTACCAGCTGTCCGTCATGACCTATTACCCTGTGGCATGGGAGAAAAATAGGAAGCGGATTTTTATTGTTTGCTCTGCCAACGGCTCTAGACGCTTTGGGACTATCAATCATAAAAGCTAGGTCCTTATACCCTAAGGTTTGCCCGTAGGGTATATTTTTAAGAGCTTTCCACACTTTTTCGTAGAAAGGAGTGCCGGAAAATTCAAGAGGCACGGAGAAATCCTTTCTTGCACCATTAAAGTATTCCCAGAGCTCTATATAAGCTTGATTTAAAATTTTATTTTCCTCATTTATGCCTTCTTTTATGCTATATTCTCCAAATAAAAGTGCAGTAAGCGCTTTATTATCAGCCTGTAAGGTTATTTTTCCGACCGGCGTATCATAAATATAAGAATAATGCATAATTATTCAGTCCCTTTATGTTATATAATAGCTTTCCTCGTTACTTCGCTTGCGGCAAAGCTTTGCATATTAATCACTTCATTTAAAGTTATTATAACATAATCTATTATAAATTTCCACATTATTCAAAACTTTATTAATAAAATTTTAAAAAAATTAAAAAACAAATGAACTTACCCTCTTATTTTTGTTGGTTATTTATGAAAGCTTAATTTGAGGAGGGAGTTTGAAATTAAAGGATAATTGCAAACAGATGAAGCGGCAAAGCATCAGACAATTGTATTGACAATTATTGTATAATAGGTTATAATTAAAAACATGAAAAATACAAGGAGATGTATAATTATGAAAAAACTTCTCGCATTATTACTTTCGTTAACAATGGTGCTGGCCTTTGCAGGCTGTGCCAAAAAAGGAGCTTCTACAGACGAAAGTGCCAAAAAAGAAGGTTCTACAGCTGAAGCCAAATCAAGCGACTATGATTACATAAAATCAAAAGGTGAGCTTGTAATAGGTTATACCGTTTATGAACCAATGAACTATAAAGATAAAGATGGCAAGCTTATAGGCTTTGATACTGAATTTGCTGAAGCGGTTTGCGCAAAGCTTGGCATTAAACCGAAATTTGTTGAAATCAACTGGGACACAAAGGAAGTTGAGCTTAACGCAAAGAGCATTGACTGTATCTGGAACGGATTTACAATAAATGCCGACAGAGAAAAAAATCTTGACTTTACAAAGCCCTATATTGAAAACAAGCAGGTTGTTGTAATAAAGAAAGATAACGCTGATAAATTTAAGACAGCCGAGAGCCTTTCTTCCGCAAACCTTGTGGCAGAGAAAGCTTCCGCCGGCGAAACAGCAATAAAAGACGATCAGAATTTAAGCAAGGCAAAATATGTACCTGTAGGAAAGCAGACAGATGCATTGCTTGAAGTAAAGTCCGGCACAGCAGATGCTGCGGTACTTGACTATACTCTTGCATTTTCAATGGTTGGCGAAGGAACAGACTATGCTGATCTTATGATAGTAAAAGGTCTTGATCTTAGCGTTGAAGAATACGGCATCGGTTTCAGAACCGGCAGTGACCTTGTAGGTAAGGTTAACACAACTATTGATGAGCTGAAAAAAGACGGCACACTTAAAACAATAGCTGCAAAGTATAAGCTTGAGCCAATTCTCATTAAGTAATTTAATTATAAAAATAACAGCGTTGTAGAGCAGAAAATCCTTTTGGGTTTTCTGCTCTATGTGCGTCAAAAAAAGGCAGCCGATCTAAAAATATTACCGCTGCTAACGCAAGAAAATCTTGCGTTTTTCTGCTTTATGCAAAAGAAAGGTTTTTTCTATGTTCCCTGTGTTACAAGAAGTAACCCTTCACTTATCGGAGGGTTTTATTACAACTTTCAGAATATTCATTATTACATTGCTTTTGTCTCTCCCCTTAGGTCTTATTATAACCTTTGGTTCGATGAGCAAATTCAAGCCGTTATCCTATATTATAAAGACCTTTGTATGGATAATAAGGGGTACTCCCTTAATGCTTCAGGTAATAATAGTTTTTTATGGACCCGGGCTTTTATGGCAATTGCCGGCAATGGCAAGAATGAATGCTGTGCTTATAGCCTTTGTTATAAATTATGCGGCTTATTTCTCTGAAATCTTCAGGGGCGGGATTGAATCAATACCCAAAGGTCAGTATGAAGCAGGGCAGGTACTGGGCATGACCAAGGCACAGGTGTTTTTCAAGGTTGTACTGTTTCAGGTTATAAAGAGAGTGGTACCGCCTATGGGCAATGAAATTATTACCCTTGTCAAGGATACCTCTCTTGCAAGAATCATTTCGGTTCCTGAAATAATAATGGTGGCTCAAGATTACGTATCAGGTCAGGCATTAATTTGGCCTCTGTTCTATTCGGGTCTGTTTTACTTAGTATTTTCAGGCATCTTAACGATACTTTTAGGGTATACGGAAAAGAAATTAAACTATTATAGAGGTTAAATTATGGCTATTTTAAAAATAGAAAATTTACATAAAAGCTTTGGCAAAACCGAAGTGTTATGCGGCGTATCCTTTGAAATCGAAAAAGGTGACGTAGTGTCCATATTAGGCTCATCGGGAAGCGGTAAAACAACGCTGCTTCGCTGTATCAATTTTTTAGACAGGGCCGATGCGGGAAAAATTTATGTTGAAGATAAAGAAGTTTTTAATGCCAAGCTTTCCAATTTGTCCGCAAAGGACATAAGAAAAAATCAGCTTAATTTCGGTCTGGTATTTCAGCAGTTTAATTTGTTCCCTCAATATAATGTTCTGGACAATGTCACTATCGCCCCTAAGCTTTTAGCCAAAGAGAGCAGCGAATATAAAAGAAACAAAAAGGAAATAACCGAAAAAATCGAAGAAAACGCAAAGGCTCTGCTTGAGCGTGTGGGTCTGTCCGCCAAGCTTTTAAATTATCCTTGCGAATTATCGGGCGGTCAGCAGCAGAGAGTTTCTATAGCCAGGGCGTTGGCGCTAAACCCAAAGGTGCTTTTCTTTGACGAGCCTACAAGCGCACTTGACCCTGAGCTGACAGGTGAAATTCTGAAGGTTATTAAGGATTTAGCACTAAAGAATACCACAATGGTAATTGTAACTCATGAAATTGAATTTGCTAAAAATGTTTCAAACAGAATCATTTTCATGGACGGCGGCGTAATCGCCGAAGACGGTGCCCCAAGTGAAGTAATCGATAACCCGAAAAATGAGCGCACAAAAGCCTTTTTAAGCAAGTTCAATGAGCTTAACGGTAACTGATAAGGTTGCCTTTAGAGCTTAATTTATAGGATAAGAAATAAACTAAAAGCCTGCAAACGCGTTCCGCGTTTGCAGGCTTTTTTTACTTTTACTATTCTCCTTCTAAACGAAAAATCTTTTCAGGAGAACAGGATATAACCGCTAATATAAAATTTCCGTGTTTTCTCTCGGATAAATTATCAAAAGCGTACCTTTTTCTACGGAAATTTGGGCGTCGCCTTCTGTAAACTCATTGCTGATGCCTATGGGAAAAGTGTTCGTCATTCTGTAATTAACAAGTGGAAACTTCAACCCTTTTAAATTGACATTTTGTGATACGTCTGTCAAGGTAAAAACGGAAACATATCCTTTTCCGTTTTTCAGCGTAACACTGCCGTCTTTCACCGTAGTCATAACAACGTTTTGGTCAAAAAGAAACCCGCGCTTTTGATTGTCTGACAAATAGTGCAAAAGCTCAATATTAGCCAGGGTATGCTCTATTCTTCCCCCTGTTCCGCAGTAGATAAAAAAATCCGAATATCCGAGCTTTATGCCAAGCCGAATTGCGGCAAGGGTGTCCGTATCGTCTTTTGCTGTCGGAAGAACTATTGATTCTTTTGGAGGCGCTTCTTTAAGCGAATCAAAATCACCGATGATAAAATCGGGAGTAATTCCGGCCTCTTTTAAATAGGAATATCCGCCGTCCACCGCAATAACGTAGGAATCATCTGATGGCTTAAAATCAAGCCCGTAATTCTCCCCCGCGCCAACTATATAACATATTTTGCTATGCAAAAAGATCACTTCCTAAAAATTCAACATACCGCACTTTTTTCCGGCTTGTGAAATTAAACCATACACCACATCTAAAAGGTTATAGTATGAGTGCGTGAAATGCTTTCGTTGCTTTTAACCGGCATAATGCCCTCACGCTTCATAATATCACCGTCAGTATCAGCGCGGTCTATGTAGCTTGCCCATGGCTCAATGCAGATATAATCGCCCTTTTCCATAGTCCAAAGAACTAAATAATCAATTCCCGGAAATTCAACGGTTATTTCCCTTCCGGACCTTATATGGCGCAGGATAAGCTTCCTTGACTTGTGGTTTTTAATTACGTAGGATTCCGGGTCAAGGTCTTTATGTGTAAGATGAAGCTTCCTGTCTGTTAGATAAATTTTCTCTGTATTGCCTGTAAGCAATCCGTCTTTTAATTCGTCCAATTCTATATAATCGTCATTAGGGAACTCGATTTCATATTCCTCTATGCCTTCAGGGCAGGCATATGCCTCATGTGAGCCAAAGGAAACAGGCATAACCTTTTCGGATTTATTCAGCACGGAATATGTGGTTATTAATTGCCTACCCGACAGCTTGTATTCTACTCTGAATTCATAATCAAAAGGATAGCTTACTTTAGTTTCATCGTCTGCTTTCAAAAGGAAAACCGCTCTGTCTTTATCCAAGGTTTCAACTTCAAACTCCTTACCCTTTGAAAAGCCGTGTTTTTTCATATGATACCATTTGCCATCATAGAAGTATCTGTCGTCTTTAAGCTTGCTGCATATGGGAAAAAGGACAGGAGAATGGTCTGCCCAAAGCTCTCCTGTCGGGTTTTGCCAAAGGAATTCCCTTTCACCGTCAGTTATGCTTTGTGCCTCTGCGTCAAGGGTACTTATCACCATTTTTAAGTCTTCATTTTGAATAGTAACCATCTTAGCCATTATGATTCTCCTTTACTGTTATTTCACCAAGCACCTCTCCCACTTTTTCATGGGATACAAAGTTGGCAAGGTTATCAAGCGGCGTAGGGTCACGATTAATTAAAGCAAGATATTTTCCATGGAAATATCTTAAAAGACCAGCCGCAGGGTACACCATAAGGGACGTTCCTGCCACGATCAAGGCATCTGCCTTGCTGATATGCTCTACTGCCCCTTTTACCACTTCATCGTCAAGGGATTCATCGTAAAGAACGACGTCCGGTTTTATAAATCCTCCGCAGGAGCATTTTGGAGCACCCTGTGAATTTAATATATAGTTTGCGTCATAAAATTTCTTGCAAGTCTCACAGTAGTTTCTGTGAACCGAGCCGTGAAGCTCGTAAACATTGGTACTGCCTGCCATTTGATGCAGTCCGTCTATATTTTGAGTAATGATTGCTGCAAGTTTTCCTGCCTTCTCCATTTCAGTAAGCTTTAAATGAGCTTTATTAGGCTTTATATCTGGACATAGAAGCTTTTCCTTATAAAACTCATAGAATTTTTCTCTGTTTTGCACAAAATAGTGATGGCTCAGGATCTCTTCGGGCGGCACGTCATAATGCTCGCTGTAAAGTCCGTCAACGGAGCGAAAATCTTTGAGTCCGCTTTCCGTGCTTACCCCTGCGCCGCCAAAGAAAACGATATAATTGCTGCTGTCTATTATAAATTGTAATTTGTTCATATTAAGTCACTTCCATTGGAAAATTATATCATATGCTTAGATAGAATGCAATATAAAGCTTAACGATCATTTTCAGAGGAGTTGGATATATTATTATTGACTCCCTTATTATCTTATGGTATAGTGGTGTCATAAGAAGCATAATGTTCCTCGGTGATTTTTTCACCCGGCCTTTGAGCCACTAAGGGGAGTTGTGCTTCTTTTATTTTGCCAACATCGTGGTAACATAAGTGCAAAAGGGAATATGCCTGTTTTTGCACAAAAAGGAGTAGTTTTTAACTACTCCTTTTTTATTTGCAGGGTAATTTGCCCTTGACATTGCTTGATTGCTTGCCGGAAAACAGGTCTTGGAATCTAGCATAGACTGTTATAATAAATCAAAGTATATATGAACAGTTATATTATTTTTTACAGCCTGCCAAACCGGGGAGATAGTTTCTGCCTGCTTGATTGCATTTTCCATGTCCGTTTCTGTAATATCATCGGATTTGATATGGATTTTCATAGAAATTTCCTTTAAGCCCAAAGGCTGTTCCGTACGAATTCCTTCTGCTTCTGCCGTGTAGGATGAAACACTCTTTCCCAATCTTCCTATCAGAAAAACGATGGCGGTGCTGACGCACCCTACAAAGCTCATAAGAAGCAGTTCCAAACCTGCAAAGCCTTTTCCATCGCCAATCGGCGGTGCGAAATCAAAAGGAATAGAAATATCCTGGTTGCTTTCTGAAACCCCATTAAAATGCACCTTTTGGTTTGTTCTTTCGATTTTAACTTGTAAATTTGCCATACCAATTCTCCTTAAATATAAAAATAAATGCTTTCTCAAATAATAAATATTCGGCCCAGTCATATGCCATAAATGTTACTATGCATTGTTCATCTATCCATGGTACTTTATTGTATTATAGTTTGGTATTTTATTACTGTCAAGGCAAATTGCATTATGAAGTTGTGTATTAGTATTATAATAAACGCTTTTATTTGTAGCACGCGCTATGCAATAATAAAAATCGGACTATCCATAAAAGAAGCCTAAAAAACTTAGCATCAATGCTTCTGCCGCCTTATTTCCAAATCGGATCATGGGGAATAATTTTCATAAGGCAGATATCGTCACCTGTTTTTATGCTTTTTATTAATTCTACGTTGACTTTACACCCAAAGGCTTTTTCAAAAAGGACTTTACTATATCCAGTGGTACACTCACACCATGTTTTTGTCTCCAACCTATCCACATCGGCAAGCATAGGGCAAGGGCAAAATAAAAACTGAAGGTAAAGAATGCCATCCCTGTAAAACAGACCTGCCGCTTTTGCTTTATCGGAACTTGTAAATTCCTCCATATTAGATGCGCCGGCTTTCAATTCTTTTAAAAATGACAGTTTTTCATCCATTCCGTAACCGCACTGACAATTCATACGGATTTCTTTGGTTGTTTCCTCATTAAATTTGTTTTCCAGTCTGCGCATTGTTGACTTCACCCAGTCAGCATTTGCTTCACTTTTTGCCAACCCATCACAACCATATACTATTTCTTCTGCCATTTTGGTATTACTCTTATTTTTAACGGCTTCAAAAATAACCTGCTCCTGAATCTTTCTTATATCAAACATTTTTAATCCCCCATCTTTTTTTAGCATATAAAAAACAGACTTTTTTCCGATAGAATTGCCATTTACTGATAGTTCTAATTATAAAAAAAAGTCTGTTTGATTACTTCTGAATTCTTGCCCTATTTAATGGGAATACATAAATCCATGATTACACATTCGCTTTCTTTGTCAATTCTCCGGTAAATGTTAAGTCCGTATCTTTCATCCATTTCATAGCCGCTTTCAGGCAGCCAAACGCTGAATATTCCCTGTACAGCACAAAAAATATCCGGTATTTTCCCCTCAAAGCGATAATTTGCGAACTTGCCGCCCTTTACCATTGTCACATTATCCAACCCACAGAATTCATCCGTTGTCATGCAGATGTCGTAAAGGCAACTGTTCAGGCCGGTAATCGTAGGATCGTTATAGAACCTTTCTATAAATAAAGTATCCAGTTTGATATAATCTTTGTATTTGTCCAAAAAGTCAAACCATTTTCCCTTGAGCTCAATATAATTACCGATCGCTCTTTCGTAAATAACCGGAAAATCGGGCAGCTGTTGTATTTTGATTTTATCGTTATAATCGTCAAATGTGTTAAAATCGCAGAGCCCCCCAGAATAAAACGGATTTAACATCCCCGTCACGCTTGTGGATTTACGGAACTTTACCGGGGATACTTTATGATGTTTTCTGAACGCAGAGCTGTAATTGGAAGAACTGTATCCGTAATCCAGTCCTATGTCGGTTATAGGTTTATTCTTTTCCAGCTTGATATCGACGGCGCTCTGATCCATTTTTAGGCGCTTAATAAATTCATATACGCTTTCACCGGTCACTGCCTTGAAGGATCTGCAAAAGTAAAATTTTGAGAAATGAAAATAATTTGCAACATCATCGACAGAAATATTCTCGTTAAGATGCTGTATGATATAATCAATGCTTTGGCTTATCAATTCTTTGTTTATCATAGTGCACCCCTTATCCTTTTTATAGCCGATAATTTGAAATCCTTACGGTAAATCACCAATGCTACCCCGTTCTTTTGGTTTTCTTTTGTTCATACATTTTTTGATCTATTATTTTTAAAAATAATTCAGCATTACCAATTGAAAGGTTATAAACTGCATAGCCGACGCTTAATTTCAGCTGATATGGTTTATTCTTACGTTGGTTAAAATCCAGAAGATTATTATTTATTTGGCGTATGGCATTTTGGGCGGCTTCAAGATCGTTGCTGTCAAGAATAATACAAAATTCATCACCGCCATAACGAGCGATAAAATCATTGAATTCCAAGGAATCACGGAGAATATAAGCGGTATCGATAAGCGCTTTATCTCCTTCAATATGACCAAAGTGGTCATTTATAAATTTAAAGTTGTCTATATCAAGCAGAATCGCTGAAAATGTCTTGTCTTCAGTAGATGCGTTAATTTTTTGCTGCATATAACTGTCAAGCGTCTGACGGTTGAACACACCGGTCAGATAATCATGATCCATATTCCGGTTCTGAATGTTTGTGAATAAAATCAATGAAGCAAATGTAATGCCAAGAAGTGAAAACGGCAATCCATAGATTAAAAGCTGAAGTGCCCAGCCGATCAGGGGCGAAATCAGAAAAAGTACCAGCGGTCTATAATAGTGTGGTTCAATCTTTTTCTTTTGACTAATTAAAAATACTTCTATGATAATCATCATAATAAAAAGGATAGTCATCGGCAACGCAAAAAGCGGACCGCGATGATAAACTTTTGCTTCATCAAAGTAGAAAATCCGGCCTGTAATGGCAGTTGAAATCACCGATACTATGCAGATGGCAGCCATAACACAAATGACAAGATTCAACCTGCGTTTCAATTTCATATCCAGTTTGAAAACCTGGTCACAGATATAGCGGAAAAAAATCGGAAGCAATGCTGTATTTAGAATAATCTCAAAATAATTTCCGGCTGCTACAAACGGGAAAAGCCAGGTTAAATTTGTCTGAAAACTGCTCATAATATCCGCAATAAATGAAAGCAGCGTAATAATCAGCATCCATAAAAAGTATCTGTTATGTCCAGCTTGCATAGTACGGCGCCGGCTTTCTGCCAAAATAAGAAATCCCAACTGAAGCATGCAATATATACAGATGCAAAGATAGGTTGGTGAAAACATAATACTCTCTGCCGCCCCCTTCACTTTATTCTTTAAGCTTGCCCATGTTCTTTTCTTTAGGTCATTTACATTTTATTGAGTTGCTCAATCATTTCTCATCCTTCTTAACTCCATACATTTTTAATTTAGTATATCATATGCTAATAACAAAATCAACCAATTACAAAAGCGTGCCATCAGCAGAATATTAAACTTGAATGCTTGTGTTTACCAGCTAATAATTAGTTTTTCATTTAGAATAATCTTCCTTTGTTATGAGAATAATTAATATTATCTCATATGAAAGGAGACACCATCTCTTATTATGAATGATGAAATCAATTCACATAGCAACGAATTCCGTCTTGGCATTGATATCGGTTCGACAACCATCAAGCTTGCTGTTTTAGATAGCCAAGACAAGCTGCTTTATAAAAGCTACTTAAGACACCATGCAGACCTTTGGATGACTTTGGAGAGGCTTTTCAAGGAGTTATACGATACTGTCGGTGATATAGATATAAAAGCCGCTGTAACAGGTTCTGGAGGCATTTCTATTTCGGAGCAGCTGAAACTTCCATTTGTGCAAGAAGTGATTGCCGGCAGCAGAGCGGCCGAGCGGTTTATTCCGGATGTTAATGTTATTATTGAACTTGGCGGCGAAGACGCCAAGCTTACTTTTTTTGATGATGGTACCGATCAAAGAATGAATGGGATTTGTGCCGGAGGAACCGGAGCTTTTATTGATCAGATGGCCATCCTTTTGAAAACAGATGCCGCAGGCCTTGATGAGCTTGCAAAAAATAGCAGTGTTATATATCCTATTGCCGCAAGATGCGGAGTTTTCGCCAAAACGGATATACAGGCGCTGTTAAATGAGGGCGCAAAAAAAGAGGATATCGCCGCCTCTGTTTTTCAGGCGGTTGTTAACCAAACAATTAGTGGATTAGCGTCCGGCAGAAAAATCAAAGGAAAAGTAGGTTTCTTAGGAGGACCTCTGCATTTTCTTCCCCAGCTGCGATGCCGTTTCCGGGAAACTCTATATTTGAGGGAAAGTGATATGATTGTGCCTGAAAATGCACAGGTTTATGTAGCCATCGGTGCAGCACTTTCTGCCGAAAATCAATTGCCGCTATCGCAATTACTTAACTGCTGCATGAAAGGTCAAAGAGAAAATAAGCTTTTATCGGACAGATTAAGCCCCTTATTTCACGATGAAAACGAATATCAGGATTTTATCAAAAGGCATTCTAAAAATAAAACAAAAAAAGCGGACCTTAAAAGCTACAAAGGTTTATGCTATCTAGGCCTAGATATGGGTTCTACGACAAGTAAAGCCGTTTTGATTGACCCAACCGGCCGCCTTTTGTATTCCTGTTACCGTAATAACTATGGCAGTCCGCTTTCTTCAGCCGTATTAATTTTAAAGGATATCTATTCCCATCTGCCCAAAGGAGCCTATATTGCGTACTCTGCCGTTACCGGCTATGGTGAGGAGTTAGTTAAAACGGCTTTTTCGGCAGACCTTGGTGAAGTTGAAACTGTTGCTCACTGCACAGCGGCACAGTACTTTCTGCCCGGCGTCCAAACAATACTTGATATCGGCGGACAGGATATGAAATTTATACGTGTACAGGATAATGTAATTAACAGCGTCGTACTAAATGAGGCTTGTTCTTCAGGCTGTGGCTCCTTTATTGAGACTTTTGCAAAGTCTATGGGTATGACAGTTCAAGAATTTTCTCTGCTGGGAATCAAAGCAGAAAATCCTGTTGATCTGGGGTCACGCTGTACGGTCTTTATGAATTCCAAAGTTAAGCAGGCTCAAAAAGAGGGTGTATCTATCGGAGATATCTCAGCCGGATTATGTTATTCGGTTATAAAAAATGCGCTGTATAAGGTTATTAAATTAAAGGAGCCTTCCGAATTAGGGGATAAAATCATTGTTCAAGGCGGAACCTTCTTAAACGATGCAATTCTGCGCAGTTTTGAACTAATTTCCGGAAAAGAGGTAATACGGCCGGATATATCAGGACTAATGGGTGCTTTTGGAACTGCGCTTCTGGCCAAAAACGCCTGGAAGGAAGGCCTTCATTCCTCGCTGATAAGTGCTTCAAAGCTAGATAATTTTTCAGTTGATACAAAAATTGCACGATGCGGAAAATGTACCAATAATTGCCTACTTACCATAAATAATTTCAATGACGGTAAAAAACTGACAACCGGAAACCGTTGCGAAAGAAGCGTAGGTTCAGACAGACAAAATAACATACCAAATATGTTTGAATACAAATATAACCGGCTGTTTAAGTATCAGCCGCTGGAAGCAGAAAAAGCTCCAAGAGGAACAATCGGTATTC
This sequence comes from Bacillota bacterium, assembly GCA_030705805.1. Lineage (GTDB taxonomy): Bacteria > Bacillota > Clostridia > CAKSNL01 > HGM11501 > JAUZPY01. Next base: position 19,930 of record JAUZPY010000027.1, read on the forward strand.
CAAGGGTCTTAAATATGTATGAAAATTATCCGTTTTGGTTTACCTTTTTTACTTCACTGGGATTTAGGGTGGTATTATCTCCGGAATCGAACCGTCATATTTATGAACTGGGTATGGATACAATTCCTTCAGATACCGTTTGCTATCCCTCTAAATTGGTGCACGGCCATATCATGGCTCTCATCAAACAAAACATAAAGCATATTTTCTACCCCTGTATACCAAAAGAAAGGGCGGAAATCAAAGGTGCGGACAACCATTTCAACTGTCCGATGGTTATCGCCTATGCAGAAGTCATTCGTGCCAATACAGACGAGCTGCGTGAACACAATGTAGTTTTTCACAACCTCTTTCTGCCATATGACAGCAGAAAGGCTCTTGCACACAGGTTGTATGATGAATTTAAATCTTTCGGCATTGCAATTAATGAAGTGGAAAATGCGCTTAAACTTGCATATATTGAAGACCAAAAGTTTAAAAATGATATCCAAAAGAAAGGCGAAGAAGTTCTCCGTTATTTAAAAGAAACAGGTATCCGCGGTGTTGTCTTGTCCGGAAGACCCTATCATTTAGACAGAGAAGTTAATCATGGTATTCCAGGCTTATTAACCTCAATAGGACTTGCGGTACTGACAGAAGATTCTGTTGCCCATTTGGGTAATGTTGAAAGGCCGCTAAGGGTTTTAGATCAATGGATGTATCACTCCCGTCTTTACGAGGCGGCTGATTTTGTATCCAAGCAGGACAACTTGGAATTAGTGCAATTAAATTCCTTTGGATGCGGCCCCGACTCCGTGGCTGCAGAACAAGCGGAGGAAATATTAAGCAAAAACGGTAGGATTTATACCATGATAAAAATAGACGAATCCAGTAATCTGGGCGCTGTTAAAATCCGATTGAGGTCATTAAAGGCAGCAATGGAGGCAAATAAAAGGAGCGTTGGCAGCAATAAGGCACCGGGGCCGCTGCCGGTGAAAAAGCGCTTTACCAAAGACATGTATGGCAGTTATACCATACTGGCACCACAGATGGCTCCCATCCATTTTGCACTCTTCCAGGAAGCAGTGCGTTCCGAAGGATACAATATGGAGGTACTTCCTAAGGTTAGTAAGAAAGATATCGAAATCGGCTTAAAATATGTCAATAACGATTCCTGTTATCCTTCCATTATTGTGATTGGGCAGATTATAAGTGCGCTTAAGTCGGGCAAATATGATTTGGAGCATACGGCTGTAATTATGAGCCAGACCGGGGGGCCCTGCAGAGCCAGCAACTATTTGCCCTTATTAAAAAAAGCTATGTGGTCTGCAGGTTTTCAAAATGTACCGATACTTTCGTTAAACGCTGATAATCTGGAAAAGGATTCAAGTCTTCCTATTTCCGTATCTTTAATAAAAAAAGGAATCATGGCAGTTTTATACGGTGATATGCTTATGAAAATCTTGTTTCATGTCCGGCCTTATGAAATCATCAAGGGGTCAGCCAACGAGCTCTTTTCCCAGTGGATGACAAAGTGTAAAGCCAATGTTCGCCAAGGAAATCATGCTGTTTTTCGTCAGAATCTTATAAAAATAGTAAAAGATTTTAATAATATCCCCGTTCGGGATGAAGAAAGAGCGCGGGTTGGCCTTGTGGGAGAAATTTTCGTGAAATATCATCCGGCTGCCAACAACAATATGGTTGATTTCATTGAGGATATGGGTGCTGAAATGGTTGTTCCCGGTCTTACTGACTTTCTGCTCTATTGTGCTTATGGCGGAGATTCGGAAAACCGGTTTTTGGGCGGCAGCAAAACAAGACGGGTGGTACTCAACACCTTTATCCGCTATGTGGAATACTACCGTAATGATGTTCGAACTGCATTTGAAAACAGTCCCAGGTTTACAATGCCTACAACAATATTTGAGCTGGCTCAAAAGACTGAACCGATTCTTTCACTTTGCAACCGATCCGGAGAAGGATGGCTGCTCACTGCAGAAATGATTGAGTTGATTGAAGAAGGTGCCAGTAATATCATTTGCATGCAGCCCTTTGCCTGCCTTCCCAATCATATTACCGGAAAGGGTATGATCAAAACATTGAAAGAATTGTATCCGCAAACGAATATCTTAGCAGTGGATTATGATTCGGGGGCCAGCGAAGTTAACCAAATCAACCGCATAAAATTAATGCTTGAAAGAGCTAAAAGCATGGCAAAAACCTAATTAGGAATAGTAAATTATGGATTAACAACAAATAGGCATCGTAAAAAAAACACCATTGATACCTGCTTTTGTTTTGTTAACTTATACAACAAAAAAGGGAGCAGATTCTGCTCCCTTTTTGTTGTAATCATATTCTTAAGTAACTGTGTATGAGTCTTTACCGGCATCACTTATTAGTGATTGTAATAGTCTTGGTTGCTCCATCCCATGAAACGTTATAGCCAAG
>JAUZPY010000028.1 GCA_030705805.1 Bacillota bacterium
GAAATTATCTTTATTCCCGGCGGATTCTCAGGCGGAGATGAGCCGGAAGGCTCAGGCAAGTTTATTACCGCCTTTTTCAGAAACGAAAGAATAAAGGAATCAGTCGGCAAGCTGCTGGATGAAAGACAAGGCTTAATGTGTGGTATATGTAACGGATTTCAGGCATTAATTAAGCTGGGGCTCGTGCCTTACGGCAAGATAATAGACACGGATGAAGATTGTCCGACACTGACATATAACACAATAGGCCGTCATCAATCAAGGTTGGTTCGCACAAGAATTGCTTCAAATAAATCGCCATGGCTTATGGAAACTGAGCCGGGTGAAATATATACAGTGCCTATATCCCACGGGGAAGGAAGATTTTTAGCACCGCAAAAACTTATTGAGGAACTGGGTAAAAACGGTCAAATTGCTACTCAGTATGTTGACGATTCCGGAAATCCCACCTGTGATGTTTCCTTTAATCCGAATAACTCTTTAATGGCCATAGAGGGCATTACCTCTCCTGACGGAAGAATATTTGGTAAAATGGGTCACTCCGAGAGAATAGGGGATGGCTTATATAAAAACGTTGAAGGTAAATTTGATATGGGTCTTTTCAGGTCCGCTGTTAAATATTTTAAATAAGGAACAGGAGAATGACTATGAAAACTGATATTGAAATCGCTCAGTCCGTAGAAATGAAACCCATTGGAGATATAGCAAAAAAAGCGGGAATAGATGACAAGTATCTTGAACAGTACGGTAAGTACAAGGCTAAGGTGGATTTTTCCCTACTTAATGAAAGCACCTGCCCTGACGGCAAGCTGGTATTGGTAACAGCGATCACCCCAACTCCGGCAGGAGAAGGGAAAACTACTACAACTATCGGGTTATCTGACGGCCTTGCACAGATTGGTAAGAAAGTAATGGTTGCACTGCGTGAACCTTCTTTAGGACCTGTATTCGGAATAAAAGGAGGCGCTGCAGGCGGCGGTTTTTCTCAGGTTGTCCCGATGGAAGATATAAACTTGCATTTTACGGGAGATTTTCATGCAATCGGAGCGGCTAATAACCTTTTAGCGGCAATGCTTGATAATCATATATACCAGGGTAATGCTTTAAATATTGACCCCAGAAGAATTACATGGAGACGCTGCGTAGATATGAATGACCGTCAGCTTCGTTTTATTACTGACGGACTTGGAGGTCGTGTTAACGGTGTTCCCAGAGAAGACGGTTATGATATTACCGTAGCATCTGAAGTTATGGCAATTCTTTGCCTTTCAAACTCCATAACAGATTTAAAGGAAAGACTGTCAAAAATAATAGTGGGCTACACATATGATGAAAAACCTGTTACCGCAGGGGACCTGAAAGCACAAGGGGCAATGACAGCACTTTTAAAAGATGCTTTGAAGCCTAATTTAGTTCAAACCTTAGAAGGCACGCCGGCCTTTGTTCACGGAGGACCTTTTGCAAATATTGCGCATGGCTGCAACAGCATTCTTGCCACGAAATTGGCGTTAAAGCTTGGAGATTATGCGGTTACGGAAGCCGGTTTCGGTGCTGATTTAGGCGCAGAGAAATTCCTTGATATAAAGTGCCGCTATGCAGGACTTACGCCTTCGGCTGTTGTAATTGTAGCTACAGTAAGAGCTTTAAAGATGCATGGAGGTATTCCAAAGACAGAATTGGCAGCAGAAAACCTTGAAGCTCTTGAAAAGGGACTGCCAAATCTTCTGCGTCACATATCTAACATTAAAAATGTATATAAGCTTCCCTCTGTTGTGGCAGTAAATCGGTTTCCGACAGATACGGATGCTGAAATTGAGCTTATTATAAAAAGGTGTAAAGAGCTTGGCGTTAACGTGGTGCTTTCAACAGTATGGGCAGAAGGCGGCAAGGGCGGAACAGAGCTTGCAAAAGAGGTTGTAAGGCTTTGCGATGCGCCTAATGACTTTTCATTCAGTTATGAATTAGAAGGAAGCATTGAGGAGAAGATTGAAAAAGTAGTTAAGAGAATATACGGAGGTAGCGGCATTAGTATAATGCCCCAAGCTAAAAAGCAAATTGACCAGCTTACGGCTCTTGGCTATGACAAGCTTCCGATTTGTATAGCAAAAACACAATACAGCTTTTCCGATGATATGACAAAGCTTGGCGCGCCGGAAAATTTTACCGTTACAGTTAAAAATGTTAAGATTTCAGCAGGTGCAGGCTTTATTGTGGTACTCACAGGGGATATAATGACAATGCCCGGGCTTCCAAAAGTCCCGGCAGCAGAAAAAATTGACGTTGACAAAAGCGGAGTAATAAGCGGATTGTTTTAACTTTTGAATATACAAAAAGTTTACCTTATTAAGTGGATTTTGTAACAAAAAAGCAGACACTATGTTTTTATAGTGCCTGCTTTTATTTTACCACTTAAATTAAGGTGATTTTTTGTCCCCTCTTTGAACAGAACCCCAAAAGGTAGTTTTAAATTTTTATGTGGACAAAAATACACTTTTCAGGGAAGATTGTGCTTTTGAATCAGAAAACTTGATATGTTATTATTGCTTATAGAAAGTGAACCTTATTAAAGGGAGCATTTTAAGAAAAAGGCTGAAAATCAGCAGTCCTTTAAAGAGGCAAAATTGAATATGAAAATATTAAGGGCGTTCTTAGGTTATGCAAAATTGTTGTTTCTTGCTGCTGTGAATTTTTTATAAAACAAACGCATATTTTTTGTTCAAATGTACAAAAAGACATTTCTTGGCTAATTAATTAACCAAACAAAAGGAAATTAACTTTTAACTGTACTTTTTTTGTGTTATAATTTAAAAACATTAAATAAGGGGGAAAAAGGATGAAAAAAATGATTGCCGGAGCACTGTCGCTGTGTTTGCTTCTGAGCTGTATCTGCGTTTGCTATGCAGCTGTTGACAGAGAGCTTCCGCTGGCCTCTATTGCAGGCAAAACCGATAGTCTGAATGTAGGGGCAAGTGTGGCGCCTACCAGAGGGCAGTACATAATGTTTAAAGGTGTGGATTTTACAGGAGTAAAGTCTGTTCAAATGACGGGCACATCTAAATGGAACAGTGGCTGGAACAGTGATATGTTTGCTCTGCGTTTAGATAATGTAAAAGGTGAGATAGTAGGATATATTGACTTTGATGATGAAAGCAAGACCACCTTTGGCACAAATGTAAATGTATCCGGAGTACATGATTTATACATTGTTTCTTCATATGCAGTAAGTGGTGCCGTAACATTTACAAAAGTTGAGCTTTCAAGTCAGGCTTGGCCTGAAAAGGAAGCATATGTGCCGGCTCCGGACAGCGCTGTTGTTGACAATTATTCTGATACTTGGACAGCTGTATCGGGACTTGGCAGGTCCGTGGCGGACTATGAGGAAGTCGGAGATGTTAAAGAAGGAAAGCAAGTTGGCCTTTTTTACTGGGACTGGAACGTGAACTGGGATCAGTCTGATACTGTAATAAACAATACGACTTTTCAGGTAGAACACCCAAGTGCGTATAAAGAAGACGGATACTTTGACCCAGCATGGCCAAAGGGCAGTTTTACTTGTTTCTGGGATGAGCCTCTTTTCGGATATTATGCGGGAAACGATTACTGGCCCTACAGAAAAGATGCTGAGCTTTTAGGCGATATAGGTGTTGACTTTATATACCTTGACTGCACAAATGGTACAGGTATATTCAGAAGAAACTTTAGCGTACTTTGCAAAGCTTTTGAAGACGCAAAGAAGGCAGGCGGAAATGCGCCCAAGATTGTCATTACAAGTAACTTATCTCAGCCGGTTCAAAATACTTATGTAATGCTTGAGTATTTATACAAGACCTTCTACGAAAAAGGCTTATATTCTGACCTTTGGTATTACTGGCAAGGAAAGCCGTTAATACTGGCACATGAAGAATCTCTTGATAAGTTTGTAGATAAAAACGACCCCGAAGATGTTGAGCTTATAGACAATATTAAGAACTTTTTCACCTTCCGCGGATGTACGGGCAACTGGAAAAAGGATCAGCAGTTAGCACCCAATAAATGGACAATTGTTGAAAAGTACCCCCAGAGAACCTTTGGCAAAACAGCTGACGGCAAAGATGAAATGGTTATAGCTATGGCAGCTTGCAACAGCTCCATTGAAACTGAAGCTTTAACACCTATGAGCACTGAAACCGCAAGGGGCAAGAACTATACAGAGGTATTCGGCCATGACTATTCTAAAGATGCCTTCCAATATAACTATTTCTTTGAAGAGCAGATTGCCGGGGCTCTTGATACAGATGCCATAGTGCTTTCAGTATCCAGCTGGAATGAATCGACAGTAGGAAGACAGCAAAATTATAATAATAAATTCCCCAATTGTTTTGTTGACCATTTTGATGCTGAAAATACAAGAGATTTAGGTCTTTCAAAAGGAAAAAACAGAGATAACGGCTATATGCTTTTGGCAGACGCTATAAGAAAGTGGAAGGGCGTTAGACCTGCTCCCACTGCAAGTGCAGAAAAAACCATTAATATCGCTTCCGGCGCTAATCAGTGGTCAGATGTAGGTCCTAATTTTATAAATACTAAGGGCGTATATCAGAGGGATGCTAAGGGATATGGAAGCTATTACTATAAAAACGATACCGCAAGAAACAACATAACAAAGGCTAAGGTAGCCCGTGACAGTGAAAACCTTTGGTTTTACGCTGAAACACAGGCGGGCTTAACTCCTTCTACGGATGCAAAGTGGATGAGACTTTATATAAATAGTGACCGCAACTATGCAACGGGCTGGGAAGGCTACGACTTCAGAATAAACGGAAGCAAGGCCGGCAGCGTGGAAAAATGGGAAAACGGCGCATGGAAATCTATTGGCATGGTAGACTTTAATGCTTCAGGCAATGTACTGCAGATAAAAGTACCGAGAAATCTTTTAGGAACAACCGGAAAGGTTAATTTTGAATTTAAATGGGTCGACAATGCAGACGATTCCGACCTGTTAAACTTCTATGTTGACGGTATCACAGCACCGACAGGACGTTTCAATTATCTTTATACGGAAATTAAGCAGGTATCTTTAAGCGCAGAGGCAAGGGAAGCTTTAAAGGGCACTACCATTGTAAAGACAGGAACAAATAAAGCCATTATAAAGGGCGCTAAGATGAATGTTTATGAAAGCGATACACGTTATGGCGTACGCGAACTAAACGGTACAGCTTATATTCCGGCAGCTATGCTTAAGGATGCTATAAGATACGGTACAACAAAGATTACATTTGAATCTGACAGAAGCTTCCTTAAAGTGGATACGGAAAAGGGAATGGCTTATACAACTATAGGTACAAAAGCGGCGGTATTTGAAGGTAAAGATGTTGCTTTAACTAATCCTGCGGCCTTAATAGACGGAGTACCCTATGTACCTGTTTCCTTTATGAGTGATATCTTTGGCTATACGGTAAAGAATTTGGGCGGCGGGGTATATATATTCGGAGATAAGGTTAATGAAGAAGCTGCCAAGAGTGCAGCAAACATGCTGTAAGAAGGGAGAGAACTAAATGAAAAAAATATTTGCGTTTACACTGGTTTTGTGTTTGGTATTATCCTGCATAAGTGTTCCCTTCCAGGCTTTGGCACAGGAAGCTGATGAGATTTCAGACAAGGGCGCATGGACAATTACGGCATCCTCGGAAATATCCCCAGTAACAAAAGTTATTGACGGAGATATTAATACTTTCTGGCATACAAGCTACAAAGCTGAAGGTTCTACAATTACAAGTCAGGATAAACCTCCTTATGAAATTGTACTGGATTTAGGCACTGTAACAGAAATATCCGGTTTAAGGCTGTATCCGAGACCAGCAGGAAATTCTGTAGCAGGGACAATCCTCAAGGCTGAAATATTGGGATCAACAGACGGAAACACCTTTACAACACTTGGTGATGCAACCTATGAGTATAATCCCGGATTAACAGACAGGGAAGGAAGAACAACTAAGTTTTCGGGTAATGTAAAGCTGAAAGCAGTTAAGATTATAGTAAAAGAAGGCAGAGGAGACTTTGGAACTCTAGCTGAACTTGCAGTATTAAAAGCTGACAAGAATCTTAAGGCAGAACCCTTAGGGACTGTTAAAGTTGCATCTGTCAGCAAGCTTGGCGCAGCTGTTTCTGCTCCTCAAACGACACCAACCCAAACAGCTACAACTGCTACGGATCCTAAAGCTAATGCAGAAGGAAACGGAGCAAGCTTTTCACCCACAGAAACTGTTAAGCCTTTAGGGGCGAATGAAATTGAAATGGGCACGGATTGGGTTATTTCTGTAAACAGCAGTATGGGAGCTCAGGCTGTAACCAAGGCCTTCGACGGTAAAATGGATACAATATGGCATTCATTTTATACTGCAGAAGGGACAACGATAACTACAAAAGATAAGCCTCCCTTTGAATTTATCTTTAAAATGCCAAGGGAGCAGAAGGTATCGGGAATACGTTACTATGTAAGGCAGGAAGGCTCTACATCAGGTATTGCTTTAGAACTTACCGTATACGGTTCTTTAGATGGAACTAATTACACTGAAATTTGCAAGGATACATACACTTATAATGCAGGGTATTCTGACCGCCAGGCAAGGACAACAAAGTTCCCTGCTGAAGGAACATATAAGGCAATAAAAGTTGTATTTACAAAAACGGTTTCTGATTTTGGTACTTGTTCAGAATTAAGGCTTTTAAGCGGTGTAATAAGTGATAATGCCGCACTTCCTTCAAGTGCAGCTACAACAGTAACAGTAAATAGCAGCAGTGCCTCAGCAAATAAGACCAAAACAGAAAGCCCTAAGATAGCAGCAAATGCAGTTTATGAGGAGGATGAAATACCCTCAACTGCCCAATGGGTTGCAAGCTCAGACAGCTGTGCGACCAGCCCTGCAAGTGCTATAGATGGTGATAAAGCAACTTTTTGGCATTCTTATTATGAAGCGCAGGGCGGGCAGATTACATATCATGATAGCAATCCATTTAAGTTTATAATTAAGCTTCCTGAGGAAACCACCATTTCAGGAATACGTTATTATCCAAGGGATAAGAGCACCAGCTTTACCGGAATATTTAAACAGGTAAATGTATATGTGTCCGGCGACGGCGAAAATTATAAGCTTGCCTCAGCCAACGACACTTACTATTACGGGTCTACCTCACCTACAACCCTTCAAAGGGAAGCTTGTGCCTCAACCTTTGGTTCAAATGTAAAAGTAAAAGCAGTAATGATTGAAGTTGCTGACTCATGGTCAAATTATGCTGTTGCCTCTGAAATAAGATTATTGAAGCCCAGCACCGGCCTTCCGCAAACGCTTACGGCTGATGAATATGCGGCCCAATATGATGATTTAACATTGGTTCCCATTGATAGAAAAGACGTAACAGTCACTGCTTCAAGCGAACAGCCCTATCCGTTCCCAAATGAAAATGATTTAAATACTACTGCCATAAAGACAATCGATGCAGATACCGGCTCTATATGGCATACACAATACCGTAATGAGGATGGCTCAACCGAAGGCTTTAATAAAAGGGTTATGCCGGCATATCTTCAGTATGACCTTGGAAAGGTTTATAACCTTTCAGGTATTGGCTATTTGCCCAGAGGGGGCGGATTTAGAAGCGGACATTGGGTTGAATTTTCTGTTAGTACTTCCTTAGACGGACAGAAATTTGACATTGTTGACGTATTTACTCTGAATAAAACCCAGTATCAAGGCTTTGACTATGGAGAATACAGATTCTACAAGCCTGTAGATGCAAGGTATGTAAGAATTGATATTACCAGTACTACAGCTGATGACGGAACAATTGCGAATGCTCACGCAACAGCTGCAGATATTAATTTCTTCCAGACAAAAAAAGTACATGATCAAGTTTTACAGGATAATAAGGAAGTGTATACGCTTAAGGTCGGAGCACCCGGCATCAATGTATCAAAGAGTAATAATACATATGCAAAAACTCTTGATGTTTCTCCCTTCATTGTAAACGGAACCACTATGCTTCCTTTAAGAGGATTGTTTGAAGAAATGGGAGCTACAGTAACATGGAATGCCGATAATAAGAAAATAGAGGTTGTTAAAGGCAGTCTGAAAATAGAATTTCAGATAGAAAATAACCGGGTTTGGGTTAACGGAATTCGTTATACTTGTACCGTTGCACCAAGAATAGTGGGCGGAAGAACATTCATTCCTTTGCGCTTTGTTTCCGAACACATGGGATATTCTGTAGGCTGGGAAGGGTCGACACAAACAATAAATATTCAGAATTAAATAGAGGAAAAGGCCTTTAGCCTTTGATAAATAAAAAGAGACCGGTCATAGTTAAATACTAAGGCTGATCTCTTTTGTTTATAGAATCAGTAAATTAAAATACTTATAAAAATCTGTAATATAGACTGTATAAAATGTTTAAAAAATACAAATATGCATTTGTTTTTTACTAACAAGCGTAAATAATTTATGTTAAAATGTACGTGAATACATTAATTGGGGGGGAGAACGTATATGAAAAAGCTTGTGGCTGTATTTCTTGCATTTTCTATGCTTTTAGCCGGTTCATCAATATGCTTTGCAGAAACGGATATGGTTTTAACCTTAGAAAATATCAGCTCAAAGTCTGACAGCCTGACTTTAAAAGCAGTTGACGGAAAACTTTGTGCAAGTATGGTAAGAGATCAATATGTAATGTTTAAGAATTTAAACTTCTCTTCTGTTAAGTCTGTAAAGATTACAGGTACCGCTGATTTTATGGGCCACCATGACAGCGATATACTGGAACTGCGCCTTGACTCAATAAACGGACCATTGGCAGGCTATGTGGATTTTGACAAAGAGGGGAAAGACCAAACCTTTGGGGTTAATGTAAATGTTAGCGGAACCCATGATTTGTATATTGCTTCAGTATATTCAGCAGATTCCGCTTCGGTATCTTTTCATACGGTAACTCTTTCTATGACTGCTGTTAAAAAAGATACCTATGTACCTTGTGATGAATCCTTTATAAAAGATACATATTCGGACACATGGTCTGCTGTGGACGGTCTTGGAAGATCCGTAGCGGATTATGAAGAGGTAGGCTCTTACAATCCCGAAAAAAAGGTAGGTCTTTTCTATCATACATGGCATACAGACATTGGATCTGCGAAGCAAATAATTAACAATTCAGAATGGTACAGACAATATCCCGAAATATTTGCAGAGGATCAGTTTAAAAATCCAAAATGGCCCGGAATAGCAAACGAAGTTCATTTCTGGGACGAGCCTATGTTTGGCTATTATATGGGGATAGATTATTGGGTATACCGCAAGCATGCCGAACTTTTATCAGCAATCGGTGTGGATTTTTTGTATTTTGACTGCTCTAATGGCTCTGTGTTTTTCAGGGAAAATATGCTTACCTTATGTAAGGCCTTTGAAGACAGTAGAAAAGACGGAAATAAAACTCCCCAAATTGCTGTTATGAGCAACCTATCCTATCCTGTAAAGGATACAATAGTTCAGCTTGAAGCTTTATATCTTACTTTCTATAAGGAAGGATTATACTCTGATCTTTGGTATTATCATGACGGGAAACCTTTAATTTTAGCTCATGAGGAAGCATTAACTTCACAGTATGTTGATAAAAATGATCCTGTAGAATCAGCGCTTATTAATGAAATATCAGGGTTCTTTACTTTCAGAGGTATTAAGGGCGACTATAAAAATGCCGGCGAAGTTCCGGTAAACAAGTGGAAATGGGCAGGGGCATATCCACAAACACCTTCAAGTGCAAAAAATGATGACGGAACCAGCGAAATGGTACCTGCTCTTTTTACAGCAAATAAGAGCTATGTAACTAACGATTATGAGGTAATGTCAGGCAGTGAGTCTTATACCAAAGCAACTACAGTAACCTTTGGCAAAGACTTCCGTGAAGGTGCGTACATCTATGATTACCATTTTGAAGAACAGATGGCAGGGGCTCTTGCTACAAATGCTAAAATTCTGACTGTCGGGAGCTGGAACGAATGGCAGATGGGGCGCTTTGAAACCTATGAAGGGTCTAAAAATGCATTTGTTGACTTGTATAAGGATGACACCACAAGAGATGTTGAGCCATCTAAAGGTAATAATAAAGACTATGGATATATGCTTTTAGCTGACAGCATAAGAAAGTGGAAAGGTGTGCGCCCTGTACCTACAGCCACCCAAGAAACAACTATAAGTATGTCTGATATAACCTCTTGGGACAATGTCGGCCCCGAATATGTAAATCAAAAGGGTATTTATAACAGAGACTATGACGGTTATTGCAAGCTTCATTATACCAATTATACAGCCAGAAATAATGTGATTTCATCTAAGGCTGCCAGAAATTCTGAAAATTTATGGTTCTATGCAAAGACCTCAAACAATTTAACTCCGGCAACAGATTCAATGTGGATGAGACTTTATATAAACTCTGACCGTAACCATGCTACAGGCTGGGAAGGCTATGATTACCGTATAAATGGTATAAAGGCAGGAAGCTTTGAAAGGTGGGAAAATGGTACATGGGTAAGCGCCGGAACGGTTCAATATACTACAGGAGAGAATACTCTTGTAATAAAAATTCCAAGGTCATATCTTGCAATTACTGGACAAATTGATTTTGACTTTAAATGGGTCGATAATTGCAGCGATTCGGATATTATGAATTTCTATGTGGACGGTAATGCTGCACCATTAGGACGTTTTAATTATCGTTATACAGAAAAACCCCTTACTTCAATTTCAAGTGAACAAAGAGCACAGCTTGCCGATACTACAATTATCAGAGCAGGATCAGGTAGGGCAATTGTAAACGGCGGAAAAATGTTTGTATATGAGCCGGACACAAGATATGGAGTAAGAGTAATTAATAATGTAGCATATATGCCTGTTAATATATTAAAAGATGCTCTTGGATTTGGTACAACAAAAATAACTTATGACAATACAAGAAATATCCTTAAAATATTTACGCCAAATCTTTTAGTTTATACCGTAGTGGGTTCGATGGAAGCTCGCTATGACGGTGAATATAGAGCTCTTACAAATGAAGTTGTACTGGTAGATGGGATACCATATATACCAATAACATTCATGCAGGAATGTTACGGAAAGGAAGTTTATTATACTAAAGACGGAGCGGTTGCTTTTGGTAAAAGCATAAATAAGGATACTGCTGATGCGGTATCAAATCAGGTATAAGGGTGAAAGAAAGTTATGAAAAAAATTATTGCTTTAATTGTTTTTCTTGCTGTTTTGTTCTGCTTATGTACAGCTCTTTCTTCCTTTGCAGAGGATCAAAGCATCACCCAGAGTTCTACATCTGCAGCAGATCAGCCACAAAGCACCAACTATTCTGATGATGAAATAATTCCCTCAGAGAATTGGACAGCAACGGTATCTTCGGCTAAGGGGAGTTTAAACGGCAGCAAAGCCATAGATGGTGATATGTCAACCCTATGGCATACGGACTATACCAGTGAAGGAAGCACAATTACAAGCCAGGTGAAGCCTCCTCATGAGTTGGTGATTGCTTTCCCGGAAATTACAACAATATCGGGAGTGCGCTATTATCCAAGAACAACAGGTTCTTATGCGGGAGTAGCAAAAGAAATAGAAACTTACGTATCTTATGATGGGATAACCTTTGGCATGACGGATAAGAGAACGTGTTACTATGGAAGCACCGAAAGAAAGGCTCCCACAGAAAGCCAGAGGTATCCGGTTACCGTGCAGTTTTTAAAGAACCTTAAAGTAAAAGCAGTTAAGCTTGTTATAACTGACAGCTGGTTAGACTTTGGTACTTGCGCGGAGTTTCGCATGCTTAAACCTGTAGAAAGGCTTGATACCGTATCTTCTGAAGAGGTTATTACCAATAAGGGAGATTGGACACTCCTTTCCCTGGATAAGAAAGATATGAAGGTATCTGCTTCAAGCGAGCAGGTTGTGAAATATAATTTATCGGCACAAAACTTGTTAGACGGTAATTACTACAATACTTGGCATACTAAATATATGAATGATGACGGCACGACGGAAGGCTTTAACGAAAAACAGATGCCTGCTTGGGCTACTATTGATTTGGCCAAGGTACATACAATTTCATCAATACGATACACACCAAGATCTAATGCGAAAAGCGGGCAATGGATGGAATTTACCATAAGCACAAGCATGGATGGCGTTAATTATTCGGCAGCAGAAACACAAACGGTGGAAAAAACTACCGGCGGGAGTTTTGCAACTATAGACTTCATTTTGAAAAATAAGGTTACTTGCAGATATATAAGGTTTGACATAACAAAAAGCCTTAATGACTCAAGAGCCTATCAAAATCTTCATGCAACAGGAACAGAGCTTGACTTTATGGTAACTAAAAATGATTTTGACGCTCAAAATATTTCAAAAAGGCAGCTTTTTGTTTTGACTGTTAATAAAACCGATATGTTGGTAGAAAAGGGTGGAGAAGCTTCTTTTACAAAGGGTATGGACAGTGCACCTTTTATATATGGCAGCACAACTCTTATTCCTTTAAGAGGTCTTTTCGAAGAGATGGGCGCAGAGGTAACTTGGATTCCGGAAAAGCAAAAGGTTGTTGTAAAAAAAGACGGACAAACCATAACCTTTCAAATTGAAAACGATCAAGTAATGGTTGATAACTATCGTTATAATGTTACAGTTGCACCTATGATTGTTAATGGACGAACCTTTATACCTCTTAGGTTTGTTTCTGAAATAATGGGTTATAAGGTAGATTGGAACAGCGAAACTAAGGCAATAACAATATCTTTGTACGCAGACTAATAAAGCTGCACAAAAATAAAGCAGAAGCATTGTGCATGTCAACAAAAATGAGTTAAAGCTTAACTTCTATAGTGTATTATTATAGCAAATATGCTATAATAACTTATAATAATAACAACATTTTAAAAAGGAGTACATTTATGAAAAAATTATTTATTTTTACTATTGTAATAAGCATTATTCTTACTTTAGTAATTGCCCCGGTAAGTTCGCTGGCAGATTATGAACAGGATGAGGTTACACCTTCAGGCTGGAATATCAGCGTCTCATCTGATCTCGGCCAGACCGGAAAGAATCTTATAGACGGAGATATATCCACCTTCTGGCATTCAAAATACACAGCAGAAGGGAATAAAATTGTAAGTCAGGATAAGGTTCCATATACAATAATAGTTGACTTTGGTAAAGCAACATCAATATCCGGCATCCGTTATTACCCCAGAGATGCGAAAAACGCAGGTACCGGTATCTGGAAGCAAATTGCTGTTTACGGTTCAAATGACGGAACCAATTATGAAGCATTAAAGACAGAGAGCTTCACATATGATGAAAAGCTGCAGGACAGAAGTCCTAAGACTGTTAATTTTAGTGCTGTAAGTTTAAGATACGTAAAAGTAGTTGTATCACAGGCTACAAATGATTACGGCACAGGTGCTGAGCTGAGATTTTTAAAAGGTGATGCCACAGCAAAAGAAGTTGTAACCAGCAGCAATGACGGAATAAGCGAGTTGACTCCCGAGAGCACTTGGAGCTATACTGCAAGCTCTCAAACACAGAGCGTAACAAGAGCTTTTGATGGTGATACGAAGACTATGTGGCATTCGAAGTATACGGCTGAGGGCTCTACGATTACAAGCCATGATGAGGCACCTTTTGAGATTATTGCAAACTTCGGTAAAGATACCAGTATTGACGGTGTTCGCTATTTCCCCAGAACTGATAATCCAACCGGTATAGTATTAGCTTGGACAATATATGGAAGCACTGACGGCAAAAACTTTACTGAAATAAAATCTGATGTGTTTACTTGGGATGCAAAGTATACAGACAAATCTCCAAAAACAACTTTATTTGACGCAACAAAGACAGTTAAAGCAGTAAAAATTGTAATAACTCAAGGTGTAGGCGGCTATGGTACAGCGGCTGAAATACATTTTCTTAAAAAGAATGTTGCTCCAGGTAAACCGGAGACTACACCACCAGCAGCTACCACTACAACTACAACAACTCCCACAGTAACTGCTAAAAAAGTTATCTCATTATCAATAAACTCCAAAAAGGGCAAGATAGGGGATAAAGATGCAGACTTAACAGCTTCTCCTGTAATAAGGGGTGGTGCAACACTTGTACCTGTACGTTTTATATCTGAAGCTTTAGGTGCAGATGTTAAATGGGACGGAAACACCAAGACGGTTACAATTACAATGCAAGGGAAAACAATTAATCTTGTTATAGATTCTAATGACGTTGATGTAAACGGAAAGAAATCTACATTAACTGCTCCTGCTCAAATTATTGATGGATCAACGATGGTTCCTATCAGATTTATTTCTGAGACTTTAGGCTGTGATGTTAGCTGGGAAAGCTCAACACAGACAGTAATAATTACAGCAAAATAATAAAAAGGCTTCTTGATGAATTACACCAAAAAGCCTGACAAAATTTAAGCGACAAAATGGGATGAGTTCTGTAAATTACAGGGCTCATTCTTTTTTTGTTTTTGTAATGGTTTCATAAAAAAAAGAGCAATTTTTGTGCAAAAAAATAAAAGTGTATTATTTACAGCATTAAAACATAAAAAATTCATATAAGTTAAAGAAGATCTGTGTTATAATTTAAAAGGAAGAGGCTCACAATAATGAGCATTTTAAATTTATTACATCCCTTTTTGGGGGAATTTTATAAGGAGGGTAACCTATATGAAAAAAATGTTGGTATTATTAATTAGCCTTTCAATGCTTTTAAGCATGATGGCGCAAGCTTTTGCTGCATCTGATGAATATGATGCGGAGAGCACATGGAAAATTACCGCATCATCGGAGCTGTCGAATTCGGCAGTTAAAGCTTTTGATGGTGACGAAGCTACCTTTTGGCACACAAATTATACTGCTGAAGGTTCAAAAGTAGTTAGTAAGGATGAATTACCTCACTTAATTACTGTAACCTTCCCAGCGGTGAAGTCTATATCCGGTTTTCGTTATTATCCCAGAAACTCTTCTTTTTCTGCATCAGGTATAATAAAGGCCTATACGGTATATGTTTCAGTTGACGGAACAAACTTTGTTGAATATAAAAAAGGCAACTTTGAATACAATGCTGATTTTTCAGATAGAAGTGCAAAGACCTTTGCTTTTGGTGAGAACGTTTCAGTTAAGGCCTTCCGTTTAAAGGTAACAGATAGTGTTAACGGATATGCTACAGTAGCTGAATTAAAATTCCTCAAGTCGGATTCATCTAAAAAAACTGCGACCATAGATACATCCAAAGCTGTGTCTAATGGTGCTGCAGCTGAAGCCAATAAGGGCGTATGGGCCTATGATTCAACAAAGTGGACCCTTTCAGTAACCTCAGCTAAAGAGGCTATAAACAAGGCCTTTGACGGTAACTCAAGTACTTACTGGCATTCATATTTTAATACTGAAAAAGGCGAAAAGGATTCTGTGCCATTTGAAATAATAGTTGATTTTGGAGAAACAAAAGCTGTAAGCGGTATAATCTATGTACCAAGACAGGATGGATCTGAATCAGGTATAGTTCAAGAAGCTACATATTACGGATCTACAGACGGCAAAAACTTTACTGCATTAAAAACTGCTACATATGATCTTCAGAAATCAAGAGCAGAGGCAACAACTATGTTTGATAAGGTTGTAGAAGTTAAAGCTATAAAGATGGTTATTTCCAAGGCTGTTAATAATTATGGTACAGTAGCAGAACTTAAGTTCTTAAAACCCAGTCAAGGAAGCACTCCTGCAACTGGAAGCACTCCTGCAACTGGAAGCACTCCTGCAACCGGAAGCACTCCTGCACCTCAAGCTTCATATGGTGAATTAATTACTTATGATACTTCCTGGAAGATTTCAGCATCTTCTGTAAAGCAGAAAATAGAAAATGCTTTTGATGGTAAAGCTGATACTATATGGCACACTGATTATAAAACAGATGAAGCCGGAAAAACCGTTGTAAGCCATGATGAGTGTCCCTTCACAATAGATGTTGCATTCCCGAATGCAATTGAAATTTCCGGCATGCGTTATATGCCCAGACAAGGCGGCTCCAACTCAGGCGTTTGGCAGGAAGCAACAATATACGGATCAGCTGACGGCACAAACTTTACTGAACTTGCAAAGCAAACATACACTGTTGACCAGTCCAGAGAAGCAGTGTATACTAAGCTTCCGACTGCCAAATATAAAGCTATAAGAATAGTTATTACCAAAGCGGTAAATAGTTTTGGTACCGCTGCTGAAATTGAATTCTATAAAGGTGCTGCACAAGGTCAGACCGAAGAACTGCAAGCTAAAGGAATTGTACAGAAAAAGGTTATTAAACTTAAGATTAACTCAAAAACTGCAACAATTGCAGGTGCGTCAACAATGCTTGCGGCTGAGCCTGTAATAAAAGACGGATCAACTCTTGTTCCGATACGGTTTGTTTCTGAAGCTCTTGGTGCCCAGGTAAACTGGAATGCAATTACAAAGGCAGTAACAATTACTCTTGAAGGAAAAACAATTAAACTAGAAATAGATTCAAAGAATGTTGATATTAATGGTGCAAAGTCAATTTTAACTGTTCCTGCTCAAATTATAGGCGGTTCTACAATGGTTCCGATTCGTTTTGTATCTGAAACATTGGGCGCAGAAGTAGGTTGGGAGGCAGGGTCTCAGACTGTTACTATTACAAAATAATAGACGTTTTGCTTTAGACAAAAATGTTGCACAAAAAGTGGCTACAAAATTTGTAGAAAATGCCAAAACGACCATATAGCAGAAAAAAAGGTTGTTGTACAAGAAAGGTTTGTGATATAATAATATGGCAATATGTCCTTGTGGACAATGGGGGGATTGATATGAAAAAAATATTAGCTTTGGTTCTAGCCTGCAGTATGGTTTTTGCAACTGCTTTTTGCATCTTTAACATATCTGCCGCATATGCTTTGGATGAAATTGAGTTTAGCTCCAGCTGGCAGACATCCGTTACAAGTGAATTAGGTAATTTAGGCCTAGCAGCTCCGGCAGCAGCAGCTCCTGTAGCAGCAGCTCCGGCTGAACAGGCAGGTTCAAAAGCTCCTTCTAAAGCTCCAGTAGGCGCGGAAATGTCAGCAGGGTCATCTTGGAAATACACTGCAAGCAGCTCAAATGATCAAGTAGGAAAACTTTTTGACGGTGATACCAATACAATTTGGCATTCACATTATACAGCTGAGGGTTCTAAGGTTACAAGCCACGATGCACCTCCTTATACAATTACTGTATCTTTTGGTAAGGTAACTGAATTTTCAGGAGTATCCTATTATCCAAGACCTTCAGGTACTACAGGAACTTGGAAGGTAGTAACATATTACGGTTCGTCAGACGGCAAAAGCTATACTGAGCTTGCGACAGACACTTATACATTTGCAAGCGCCACAGACAAGGCCCCTAAAACCACATCCTTTGGGAATGTTAAGTATAAGTTTTTTAAAGCGGTTATAACACAAGGGGAATCAGGCTTTGGTACAGGTTCCGAGCTTCGTTTCCATGAAGCAGTTAAGGTTGCCGCTCCTCAGCAAAGAGAAAGAACCACTACTACAGCAGATACTACTCCGGGAGCAGGGAAAATAACACTTACTATAAACAGCACTTCTGCAACAAGTGATGGTTCAACGCAAACACTGTTAGCAGCACCTGTTATACAGGGCGGCGCTACAATGATTCCGGCAAAATTTGTTGCTGAAGCTTTAGGCGGCAGCTATTCGGAAAATGGATCGGACATTACCATGGTAGTGGGCAGTGCTACTTTGAATCTTGAAACCGATACTACATACCTTACTGTAAGTGGAATAAGAACCTGTCTTGCCAGCCCGACGTTTTCTCTTAATGGAACAGTAATGATTTCAGTTAAAGTTTTAACTGATGCCCTTGGAGCAAATGTAAGTTGGAATCAGGCTCAGCAAACCATAGTAATTACTAAATAAAAAAAGTTCCCGCTTAGAAAGCGGGAACTTTTTTAAGGCTTCTGCCCTAATGGCAGGGCCTTTTTATTTTATAAAGAAATTGATATGCATTTAAAACCTTAGTTTAAACTTTTTAACACTGAATTAAACTTAGCGTATCATCTATTCAGCAAATAGGTATTCTATTTTAAAACCTTAATTTAACCTTCTATTTTATTGATTAGGTATCTTCCTACATCATGCATAAGCCTTGTAGCAGAGGTAAAAAGCTCTTCATCATGGTCAAAACCTGTAAAGAAGCAGTCTGCTTCATATGTAAAGTTTCCTTGATAATTAATGTCCTTAAGGGCACCGGTAATAGCATTCCAATTCATCTTGCCCATAAAGGGAAGAGTATGTGAATCGTGCTTATAATCGTTGTCATGGACATGGAGAGCATGAAGTCTATCCTTACCTAAAACTCTAATAGCATGTTCCGGTTCTTCTCCAATCAGTCCACAGTGTCCAAGGTCAAGACAGACAGCAAAACACTCGGAATCAAGAGAGTCATAAAAGTCAGCTAATTCAGCTCCTGTGCTGCAAATATTTGGTATTATGTAACCTCTTTTGTTATCATAACCCCACATGTTTTCTATACATATACGTACCCCATACTCCTTAGCATAAGGGCGAAGTTTTTTGTAGAAGTTAAGGTTAAATTCCTTTTTATCTTCATTTGGAGGATATGCTCCGATTGGGTGAACAACAATATAAGGTATTCCTAATTCTGCAGAAATTTCTATGGAACGAACAATCCTGGGAAAAATTTTCCCGTTATACACATCATCCCCGTGGGTATAACATGGGAAAGGTGCATGAGATTGAAGAAATTCTATGCCTAATTCTTTCGCGGAGGCTTTTAACTTGGCAACGTAGCTTTTATAGTCATCTGAATTTAAAATACAATCATCGCTTTTCATAGTAAACATTGAATAATCAAGACCATCAAATCCAGCATTTTTAATAATTCTAATAGCCGTAAAATCACCAAAATAAGCACTGGCTATTTCGGTCTGCTTTACTAATTTCATTTTATTTGCCCCCCCTTATAATTTAACTTATTATAAGACAATTAAAAGAAGGTGTCAATAAAAGTTGACAAAAAACTCTGTAACTACTATACTTTAATCAAGAGATACGTTTAATATTTTGCCTTTAATAACCGGACACCTTGAAGGGAGGAGAAGCCGGGGCAAGATGACCTTATAGGCATTTGCAAACTTGAGACATAAGAGGGAAAAAGTAATACATAAGGAGCATAACATGAAAAAAATAATATCAATTTTGCTTGCTGCAATTTTAGTGACCACTATTGCAGCGTGCACAAAAAGCACAGATAAAAAAGATGTATCAAAAGAAAATTCCGGCATTACATCATCAAAAGAGGATAAAAGCAATAGTTCCGACACTGCATCATCAAAAGAGGACAAAAGTAATAATTCAGACATTCCCAAAAAGGAAGCTATCAAGGAAACAATAGACGAAGGCTTTTCAAAGCTTCCGGAAAAGCTGGAGGCAAAGTATGTGTCTGATAAATTTACAATGGAGGTTAGCTTTTATTTTGAAAATAACAAGGCGGTTAACGGCTATGTAAAACATATTTACGCTGATGAAAAACAGGCTAAAAGCGTATATGACAGCTATGCTAAGAATGCAGAATATTATGCTAATGTAAAAAGGGAAGGGAAAGAGCTCTCCTATGTTCATACGGAAAAGAGCTTTGAAGCTTATAAAGGTATGACAAAGGAAGAGGTAAAATCTTCCCTTGAAAAGTCAGGATTTACTATAGTTGAGTAATAAAAAATGCTTTGGGTTAGCCCAAAGCATTTTTTATTACTATTTAAAACTAACCAAAAAAAGGATATCCTTTTTTTCTATATATAACTCTTAATAAGTTTAGATAGATTTTGAGAAATTTCCTCAGCTCCTCTAACGTTGGGATGCACTAAATCACCACTTAAACCATGAGAACCTGTAAGCATTTCAAGTCCGTTTACATAAACGGTGTTAGGCAAACCGAGTTTTCCAACTGTTTCTTTTACAATCTTTCTAAATGATGAGGCCTTCCCGCCTCCTTCAAGGTCATCTTTGCAGTAAAATAAATCTATACAAAAAACTTTTTTGCTTGGATGAGTTTTTGCAACCGTTTCAATGAAATACGTTACTCTTTCTCTAAATTCTTCGGCGGGTATATCAAGAATATTAATACCCATTTCAAGGCTTGCAAAATCCCAGTCATCACGGCTAGCTATGTAGTCTGCCATTTCTTTTTCAAGTCTTGCATTGCCTGCAAAGCCTAAATTAATGAGGTCATGGCCAAGGTTTTCGGCTACACGATATGCATATGTATTAATTTGCAGAAGGGCAAGACTGCCATGGGTAATGGAAGAACCATAGGCAAGATAACGCGCCTTTGGTACCTGATCAGGTGTTGGAGGCTTCACGATACCTTCTGTTATGTCAATAAAATAGCAGTGGTTATTTTGCATTATGACTCTTATAACATGAGGGTCAAAGGGATGATTGTTTTCCGTTGCAATCTTCTCGTAAAGCCGCATTGAGTCCTCGGAAGGTTTCTTAATTATTATTTCTGTGGGAGTATAATAAATATTTTTAAAACACTCTTCCCATCCGGCCGGAATATTTCCGTACAGGATAACGGGTCTTGTTACCTTCCCTTCTGCATCAAAGCAAAGGTTAAGCTTGACCGTATCGCTGATCATGTTAAAACGAAGTTCAACGCCACAATTAGCGCAGTTCATTCTTTGCCCGCCTTCTGAAATCTTATCAGCTACGCATGAAGGAACTCTAAGCATTTTATAAGCGTTTTCTCTGCCTGCAGCCTGAAACTCCGATACGTTATAAAAATCAATATTTTTATAAATCATCAAACACACCCCCCATATTTTTTTATTATATCAGAAGAGGATTAATTTACAAGTAAAATATAATAAATTTTAAAGGCGTTCACTAAAACAATAAAGGATACAGCAATTATGCTGTATCCTTATGCTTATACAGGAGAAGCTGGGCAGGGAGGACAAGATGGACAATTTAACCTGTTTATTTCTTCAAGTTTAAATTCGAGAACCATGTCTAACTTGATTACTTTAATTAGAACATCTGATACAGATTGATTAATGGCTACCAAATCTTGAATAGTAACATCAGGGAAGGACAAGGCTTTTTGAATTTTCTCGCCTTCGGCATTAAGGATATGAGCTAAACCTGCGTCTTGAAGAGCGATAGACTCCATCAAATCAGTAATTGCTTGGCAAGGCGTTGGTGGTGTTGGTGGTTTTATGCTTTTACAGGATGGCCCGCATATAGCATCTTGAATTTTCTGCGCAGGAGTAGGTCCGCCTTTTACAGCTACATCAACAGAAGTTTTTTCATAAACTCCTTTTAATGTTATGCAATATAAAACCGGACTCTCGTCTTCTTCAACACCAACTTCGAACTTAAGTCCACTAACTCCGTCATGAGTGCCTAATTCATAACCGGTACCTTCCTGTAGTTTAACACCGTTTCTTGTAACGGAAATTAAATTTTCTCTAAGGAGGTTCTGGCACTCTTCGAAAACGCCAAGATTCCAATGACTTAGCCCGGGGTGTCCGGCAACGGAAACACTATAACACCAGGTGGAATTTCCGTTTTCTATTGTTGTACCCTGAAAATTAATAGTATAAGTTGCGGTAGGATTAGCTTCAGGAACTACAAAGGTTACGCTTTGTGGGCAATTTGCCATAATTTACACCTACCTAATAAAAAATGACGGCTTATAAAATATAAAGACAAGCTTCTGGTTAATAA
>JAUZPY010000029.1 GCA_030705805.1 Bacillota bacterium
ACCAAGGACGGAAAGTCCATGGTACTTCAGATAGCTCTTAATTACGGAGGGAGACAGGAGATTATATCGGCAGCTCAAAAAGCTGCAAAAATGGCTGTGTCCGGCGAAATAAAGCCGGAAGATATTGATGATAAGTTTTTGTCATCTCTTATGTATAATCCTGATGTGCCCGATCCCGATCTTATTATCAGGCCCAGCGGAGAGTTTAGACTCAGCAATTTCCTTTTATGGGGAAGCGCCTACTCAGAGCTTTGGTTTTCTGACATACTTTGGCCTGATTTTACCGCAGACGATTTGCTTAAGTCCATATATGATTATCAGCAGCGCAGCAGAAGATTTGGCGGAATTTAAAGAAAACTTACGGAGGAAAAAATATGCTAAAGGATAGACTTATTTGGGCAATACCTTTAATTGTAGTAGCGTGTACTATACTACTCTTAAATAATGTCGTAATATATATAGCTGTTGTGGCAGTGTCTTTAATTTCTTTGTATGAGATATATTCTGCTTTTGGATATATGAACAAAAAGACTTTCTTTATGTTTATTTATTTTATACCATGGCTTTTCTTCACGCCTTCACTGCTCTTATTTTGGGATTTTATATCCCAGAATATGGTGTTAGTGCAAATAGGTGTGTATGCATATATGCTTATCGGTTTTTTACTTGTGCTGTTAAATCATAATACTATTAAAATTAATGATATGCTTGCAATTTTTGCAATTTGTACTTTTATTACTTTCTTTTTAATGTTCATAGTAAAAATCAGGCAGGATATACCTCATGGAAAATCAACGGTGTGGGCTGTATTTGTCAGCGCCTGCTTAACCGACGCTTTTGCCTATTTTACCGGTAAGCATTTTGGAAAGCATAAACTGGCTCCTTTGGTAAGCCCTAATAAAACTATAGAAGGTTCTTTTGGCGGTATTTTGGGAAGCATAATTTCCATGCTTTTATACGGTTTTATTGTAAAGCTTATAATAGCAGATGTTTCTGTAAGTTACTTGAATCTGGCTATACTGGGCTTCATAGCATCTATAATATCACAAATTGGCGATTTAACTCTTTCATCAATTAAGAGAGAGCTGAATATAAAAGATTATGGGAAGGTTATACCCGGGCACGGGGGACTTTTAGACAGAATTGACAGCATACTTTTTGTTGCTCCTTGTATATATTTATATACAATGTTTTTCCCCATATTTATGTAGGCGGGGTAAGAATATGAAACAACTTAGCATTTTAGGGAGCACCGGTTCAATCGGAACTCAGACTCTTGATATAGTTAGAAGAAGTAAAGGTAAATTCTCTGTAGTATCTCTTTCGGCCGGAAAGAATGTTAAACTTATGGAAGCGCAAGCGAGAGAGTTTAAGCCGGTAGTTGTATCTATGGCTGATGAGGCTGCGGCAAACGAATTGAAGCTAAGGCTTGCAGATACAAATATTAAGGTTAAATCAGGAAACGATGGCGTCACTGAAGTTTCAACCTTACCCCAAGCAGATATGGTTGTTGGGGCGATCGTTGGAATTGCAGGTCTTTTGCCTATACTTTGCGCAATTGCAGAAGGAAAAGACATTGCGCTTGCCAACAAAGAAACCTTAGTTACAGCAGGAGATATTGTAATGGCGGCCTCAAGAGAAGCCGGTGTTAAAATTTTACCGGTAGACAGCGAGCACAGCGCAATTTTCCAATGCCTTCAAGGTCAGTCCATCCCCAAAAGGATTATATTAACGGCATCAGGAGGTCCCTTTTTTGGGAAACAGAAGGATGAGCTTAAAAAAGTTAAAAAAGAAGATGCTTTAAAGCATCCGAACTGGACAATGGGCTCTAAGGTCACCATAGATTCGGCAACTTTAATGAATAAGGGCCTTGAGGTTATTGAAGCATCACACTTATTTGGAATAACAGCAGATGAAGTCACTGTATGCGTACACAGGCAGAGCATTATACACTCCATGGTTGAGTTTTATGACGGGGCGATTCTTGCCCAGCTTGGCTCTGCCGATATGAGAACGCCTATAAGTGTCGCTCTTAATTATCCCCAGCGTAGCAGCATATCAGGCTCCAAATTGGATATTTTTGATATGCAAAACCTAACTTTTGATAAACCTGATATTGAAACTTTCAGCGCTCTTGCATTAGCTTACAGGGCGATAAAAGAAGGAGGAACAATGCCAGCTGCCATGAATGGAGCAAACGAAGAGGCGGTTGCAAAGTTTCTTAATGACAAATGTGGATTTTTGGATATTTCGGAATATGTACAAAGGGCTATGGATAATCATAAGAAAAAAGATAATCCTAATCTGCAGGATATTTTAGAAGCTGACTTGGAAGCAAGAGAATTTGTTCGGAGGTTATAATGGGTATTGTTTGGACAATTGTAATACTTGGCGTAATGATTTTTATTCACGAGCTTGGACATTTTATGGCAGCGCGCGCATTTAAAGTCCATGTTGAAGAATTTTCTATGGGTATGGGACCTGCTATATTTAAAAATCAAAAGGGTGAAACATTATATAGCATAAGGCTGTTTCCCATAGGCGGATTCTGTAAAATGGAAGGCGAAGACGAAGATGTTGACAAGCCCGGATCCCTTTTGCACTTAAAGCCTTGGAAGAGGCTGATAATATTGGTTGCAGGTGCAACTATGAATGTGCTTTTAGCTTTGATATTGTATATTTCTATCAGCTTTGGCTCCGGTAATTACACTTATACCACAAGAATAGGAGAATTTGCTTCCACAAATGCTCCCATGACTGTATTTCAGAAAAACGACAAGATACTAAAGATGGATAACACAAGGATATTTCTTTTTGACGATATAACTTTAAAAATGATGACAAATAAAGGAGAAAGTGTTAATATAACCGTTTTGCGCGGCGGAGAGAAAATTACCAAAACAATAACACCGTATAAGACAGATTCAGGATATAAACTTGGCTTTTCTCCCAAAGTTATAGATAAAACATTTTTTGTAGCTTTAAAAAACGGTGTGCTTAAGACTCTTTTTGGAGTAAAACTGGTGTTCTGGTCCCTTTGGCAGCTTTTATCAGGCAAAATGGGAATAGAAAACATGTCCGGGCCTGTTGGTATAGCCTCAGTTGTTGGTCAGGTTGCCAAAGAGGTGCAGCCGGGCGGAATCTTTGTGATACTCCTTAATATGCTTAACATTATGGCTTTGATAGGGGTAAATCTTGGGGTAATGAATTTGCTTCCGCTTCCTGCTCTTGACGGAGGAAGGGTGGTATTTACTCTGGTGGAAATGATTACTAAAAGGCGGGTTAATCCTAAAGTTGAGGGATTAGTTCATACCATCGGGATGGTAATTTTATTGCTTTTCGCCGTTTTTATAACTTATTCAGATATACTAAAGCTTGTACATTGATAGGAGAGTGCTTATATGAGCAGGAGAAATTCTAGGGAGGATATTTTCAAAATATTGTTTGTCATTGACGCCAATGGAAATGATGATTGTAATGAGGCTTTGACGAACTACTTTGAAAACCATAGTGACGGAGAATTATGGTCAAGTGAAAAGATTACGGAAGAAGAAAAAACCTACATTACAGATACAATAAATGGAGCAGTGGGTAACTTTAATATAATAGACGATAATATAAAGAAATATTTAAAAAACTGGAATTTTGAAAGAATCAGTAAAGTCAGCCTTGCCTGCTTAAGACTTAGCCTTTATGAAATAATTTTTATAGAGGATATTCCGGTAAAAGTATCGGTTAATGAGGCTGTTGAGATAGCTAAAAAATTTGGCGGGGCAGAAGATTCTAAATTTGTAAATGGAGTATTAGGCGAATATATAAGAAATGAAATCAAATAATTAATTTGAGTTTTTAAAGGGGGGTGAACTGATGGAAAATAAGCAGCTGATGATGACAGTTTCCGAATTGAATTCTAATATGAAACTCCTTATTGACTCACGTCCGGGTCTTAGAAATATCTGGATTAAGGGAGAAATATCGAACTTTAAAATTAATTTTTCATCAGGTCATATGTATTTAACCCTAAAAGACGATAAGAGTGTTCTAAAGGCGTGTATGTTCAAAAGCGCAAACTCAAAGCTTGCTTTTAAGCCTACCGACGGCATGAAGGTGCTTGCAAGAGGAAGAATTACAGTTTATGAGCCCGGGGGAACATATCAGCTTTATATCGAAGAACTCATGCCGGATGGCCTTGGCGAATTGTATGCTGCTTTCCAGCAACTGAAAGAAAAGCTTAATGCAGAAGGCCTTTTTGACCCGGCTATTAAAAAGCCTATACCTAAATATCCGAGTAAGATCGGTGTTATTACCAGCGATACGGGAGCTGCTGTAAGAGATATTATAAACGTACTTTCAAGGCGTTTTAAAAATGCAGATATTATTTTATATCCTTCAAAGGTACAGGGTGAAGGAGCTGCAGAAAATATATGCCGCGGAATACAGTATTTTAACAGGACTAAAAGTGTTGACGTTTTGATTGTTGGCCGAGGGGGCGGCTCTATTGAAGACCTGTGGGCATTTAACGAAGAGATAACCGCACGGGCAATTTTTGAATCGGTAATTCCGATTATTTCTGCGGTTGGTCATGAAATTGACTTTACTATCGCCGACTTTGTGGCAGACTTAAGAGCGCCAACTCCATCGGCAGCTGCCGAGCTTTCCGTGCCTTCATCGCAAAACCTTAAAAAAGAACTGAGGGACACTGATGTAAGGCTAAACTACTTGGCAAATAGCTTTATAAAACGAAGGCTAGAAAAGCTGGATTATTTAAAGGGCGGCCTTTCTGCTACAAGGTTCACAGATAGAATTAATCAGCTCAAAATTATGCTTGACATGAAAAGTGAAGAAGCAAGGAGAGCGGTTAAGGATATTTTAGATAGTTCGGGAAAAAGGCTGGGAATAATGGCAATACAGCTTGAGTCCTTATCACCACTCGGGGTACTTGCAAGAGGATACGGAATAATTACTGATTATAAAGGCATGAAGGTAAAAAGCGTCAAGCAGATAATAAAGGGTGAAAAAATAGGAATAAGACTCACAGATGGGAATTTAAGCGCAAGAATAGATGGGATAGAGGAGACCTAAAAATGGCTGATTTTGAAACTATGATGAAAGAGCTTGAGAATATAACTAAAAAGCTTGAAACCGGTGATTTGCCCCTTGATGAAGCAATGAGCTTATTTGAAAAAGGTGTAAAATTGACCAAAGAATGTACCGGTCTTTTAGATAAGGCTCAGCAGAAGATAGTCAAGATTACAGAAATGCCTGACGGCTCTGCTAAAGAAGAACCTTTTGCTGTTGAGGAAATTGAATGATGGATTTTGATATTGAACTGGCAAAAAAGCAGGAGATAATTAATAATTATCTTAAAAATGCCTTACCTTCGGATGAGTTTCCTCAGAAAAAGGTAATTGAAGCGGCAAATTACAGTCTGCTTGCCGGTGGAAAAAGAATAAGACCGGTTCTTGCAATGGCTGTTTGTGAAGCAGGTGGCGGAGATTCAAAAGCTATCATACCTTTCGCCTCGGCCATGGAAATGGTACATACCTATTCTTTAATACATGACGATTTACCGGTTATGGATAACGACGACTATAGAAGAGGCAGACTTACCTGCCACAAAGTATATGGTGAAAATATAGCTGTTTTAGCAGGGGATGCACTTCTGAATTATGCTTTTGAAACCGCATTAAATGCAGATTGTGATGCGGCGAAAAAAGTGAAAATACTTAAGATAGTAAGTCATGCATCAGGTGTAATGGGCATGATTGGAGGACAGGTTATTGACCTTGAAGGAGAGACAAGAAGGCTTAACGAGAAAGAGCTTTCAAATATGCATCGTCTGAAAACCGGAGCGCTGATAAGAGCCTCCATTTCTATGGGTGCTGTTTTTGCGGGAATTGACGAAAAAGCATATGATAAATTTGCGGACAAGTTAGGACTTGCCTTTCAGATAAAAGATGATATTCTTGATGAAACTTCAACGACAGAGGAACTTGGCAAGCCTGTTAAGAGCGATGAAAAAAATCAAAAATCTACCTTTATCAGCTTATATGGCCTTGATAAGGCAGAAAAGATGTTAAACGATACAACTAAGGAAGCTTTAGCAGAACTTAAAAAGGCATCAGGAAATACAGAGTTCCTCCAGGAACTTACACTTTATCTTTTAAGGAGGACGAAATGAATTTTTGGCATCAAATATTACAAAATGAAGTTCTTTTATGTGCAATCATAGGTTGGCTGGTTGCTCAGGTTTTGAAAGTAGTAGTTATACTTCTAAAAGAGAAAAGATTTGATTTGGGAAGATTTATTGGGTCAGGAGGTATGCCCAGTTCCCATAGTGCATTTGTAAGTTCAATGGCTACCGCAGCAGCCATCCACGAAGGATTGGACAGTACAGCCTTTGCAATTTCTTTTGTGCTGGCTTTTGTTGTTATGTACGATGCGGCCGGTGTAAGAAAAGCTGCAGGAGAGCAGGCAAAAGTAATAAACCTTATTCAGAAAAGTATAAATGAAACTACCGCAATTTATCTTAAAGAGCTTTTAGGACACACCTTTTCTGAAGTTTTGGCCGGCTGCGCCTTAGGTATAGTAATATCACTCTTTATGCTTCTGTAATTTTTAATGGTGGTGATTAGTTTGACCGTAAGAGAAATGCTTGAGTTAAGGGAGAGAGAAACTCTTTCTAAGTGGGCGTGCCTTTCGGAGAATTCAAAAGGCAGAAAAATTGAAATTCCTCCCTGCGATATGAGAATGTGTTTTCAGCGAGACAAGGACAGGATAGTATACTCTAAATCATTTAGAAGACTGAAGCATAAAACGCAGGTCTTTATAGCACCGCTCGGAGATCATTATCGTACCAGACTGACCCACACTTTAGAGGTAGCGCAGATAGCAAGAACAATATCAAGGGCTTTAAGGCTTAATGAAGACTTAACCGAAGCAATAGCTTTGGGGCACGACTTAGGCCATACGCCTTTTGGACATGCAGGCGAAAGAGCCTTAGATAAGTTATGTTCTTTTGGCTTCAGACATAACGAGCAAAGCCTTAGAACTGTCAGATATTTAGAAGGAGAAAACGGCCTGAACCTCACATTGGAGGTTGAAGACGGCATAGTAAATCATGTAGGTGATGTATCACCTTCTACCAGAGAAGGCAAAGTTGTACGTCTTTCAGATAAAATTGCTTTTATAAACCATGACATTGATGATGCAACGAGAGCGGACCTTCTTTCAGAGGATGACCTGCCCAAAGAATGCACAGAAGTTTTAGGTACAAACCACAGCATGCGAATTGACGCTTTAGTCAGAGACTGTGTCAAAATGAGCGGAGAAGATATTAAGCTAAGCCAAGATATACAAGCAGCTATGGATAAATTAGAACAATTCATGTTTGATAAGGTATATGTGGATTCTGAGGCAAAACAGGAAGAAACAAAAGTATTTGGAGTCATGGAAGGTCTTTACAATTACTTTATGGCTCATCCGGAAGAGCTGAAAGACGAGCCACTGTACAGTCCGGATAATAAAGAAAGAATCGTATGTGACTATATAGCCGGAATGACGGACAGCTTTTGTGTTTACAAATACAATGAGATTTTTATACCTGTTTCATGGCATAAAAGGTAAAAATAAGGAAAAAATGTGATTTGTCCCTCTGTTTACTGTAATTGACACACTTTTTACTTATGCTTAAAAAAGGATTTTATTAAAATTTGTCGAATTATTATATACAATAGGCAGGAAGTGAAAAAATGGCAGGCTTATATCCGGAGGAAGTTATACAAGAGGTTTTATCGGCAAATAATATAACCGACCTTATAGGAAGCTATGTATCACTGCGCCGTACCGGTGGAGGATATATGGGTCTTTGCCCTTTTCACAGAGAAAAAACGCCTTCTTTTCATGTTTCGGAGGAGAAGCAGCTGTATCATTGCTTTGGCTGCGGAGTTGGCGGGAATGCTATTCATTTTGTAATGGCAGCTGAAAATCTTGACTTTATTGATTCTTTAAAATTTCTTGCCGACAGGGCAGGTATTGCTCTTCCGGAGCCGGAAGATTCAAACAGAGAGAGCCAACGTTATGAAATGAAAAAAAAGATGTACGAGGCAAATGTGGAGTTTGCCAGGTTCTTTTTTAATATGCTGTATTCCGATGAAGGAAAAACGGCAATGGAATATGTAAAAAAAAGATGCCTTACCGATTCTACTATAAAACACTTCGGGGTGGGATACGCACCTGAAGGCGGGAAACTGTTAAGGTTTATTGAAGAAAACAAGATTGGCATGGATATTGCAATGAACCTTGGGGTGATAATGAAAAGTGAGCGTGGAAACTATATTGAACGGTTCAGAAACCGCCTTATGATTCCCATAATTGATGTGAGAAAAAACATAATCGGCTTTGGCGGAAGAGCCCTTACAAAGGATGCAAAGGCAAAATATATGAACTCTCCCGAAAGTCAGATTTTCTTAAAGGGAAGAGAGCTTTTTGCATTAAATTTTGCCAAGAATACTGCCGATAAGCGTTTTATACTTACCGAGGGCTATATGGATGTAATATCCTTGCATCAGGCCGGTTTTACAGGTGCAATTGCCTCCATGGGCACAGCACTTACGGAAGAACAAGCCAGAATTATTAAAAAGTATGCAAGTGAAGTTTATATATGTTATGATTCGGATGAAGCCGGTCAAAAGGCTACCGAAGCTGCTATGGAAATATTTGCGCCTCTAGATATAAAAGTTAAAATACTTTCCCTTCCGGAAGGCAAAGACCCGGACGAATTCATTAAAAACAAAGGCCGGGAGGCTTTCGGTAATGTTTTAACAAAAGCAAGAAATATGACAGACTTTCGTCTTTTTAAATTAAGGGACAAGTATAATATAAAAGATACTGATGAAAAAATAGAATTTACCAGGCTTGCTTCCTTAATACTTTGTAAAGTTCCGAATCAAATTGAAAGGGAAGCTTACATTAAAAAGCTGTCTGAGGAAACCGGAATTTCAGAGGATTCCATTATGGCAGAAATGATGAAAAATGACTATTCTTTAAAAAAGAAAGAGGAACGTAAAATTTTAACCAGGCCGGTTCTTAAAAATGAACAAATACAGGATAAAAGAGAAAACGCTTCTCCGAATGTTGTGTCAGCAGAACGTATTATCTTAAATTTAATGGTAAGGAATAAATCGGTATATAATAAGATATCAGGTGAGCTTTCGCCGGAGGATTATTCTACCGGGACTCACAGATTTCTTGCTCAAAGAATTTACAAGCTTCGGGAAGAAGGAAAAGAAATTGATTTGCCGCTGCTATTGTCAGAGCTTCCTATAGAGAATGCAGGGCAAGGTGCAGCAGTCTTTCAGGATAACGAGTATAATGATGATATTAAAGCAGCTATGGACGCTATAGAAATAATAGATAGGGTTAATTTTGAACAACAAAGGAAAAAATACGTAGCTGAAAACGATATTGCTAAGCTTAATGAGCTTATAAGAAAAAGAACTGAAAAGTTACGGAAAGAGGGTCAGGGAACATGAGTGATAATGTTGCCGCAAAGAAAGTAGCTATAAAAGAGCTGATAGACAAGGGTAAGAAAAAAGGGATTCTTTCCTACAAAGAAATTTGCGATGCGCTGGCTGAATTTGAACTTGATGAAGACCAAATTGAAAAGGTTTATGATACTATAGACAGCAATGGTATTGAAATAGTCAGCGATATAGACAAAGAATTAGAGCAGATTGAACAGGTTCAGCAGACTAATGAAGAAGAAATAGACCTTAGTATGCCGGAAGGCACAAGCGTTGACGACCATGTTAGAATGTACCTTAAAGAAATCGGTAAGGTTTCGCTTTTAACCGCCGAAGAAGAACATGAATTGGCACGCCGTATGGCAGAAGGTGATGAGGAAGCTAAGCAGCGTTTGATTGAAACCAACTTAAGACTTGTTGTCAGCATTGCAAAAAAATATGTAGGCAGAGGCCTTTTGCTGTTGGACCTTATACAGGAAGGCAACTTGGGTCTTATAAAGGCTGTTGAAAAGTTTGACTACTCTAAGGGCTACAAATTCAGTACCTATTCCACTTGGTGGATAAGGCAGTCCATAACCAGAGCTATTGCTGACCAGGCACGTACTATCAGGGTACCTGTTCATATGGTTGAAACAATTAATAAGCTTATAAGAGTGTCAAGGCAGCTCCTTCAGGAATATGGCAGGGAAGCTACGGTAGAAGAAATTGCGAAAGAAATGAATATGTCCCTTGAAAAAGTAAGAGAGATTATGAAAATCGCTCAGGAACCTGTATCTCTTGAAATGCCGATAGGCGAGGAAGAGGATAGCCACTTAGGAGATTTTATTCCTGACGATGATGCTCCGGCCCCCAGTGAAGCTGCATCTTTCATGCTTTTAAAGGAACAGCTTGTGGATGTGCTTGATACCCTCACTTCCAGAGAAGAAAGAGTGCTGCGCTTAAGGTTCGGTCTTGATGATGGGCGAGCACGTACTCTTGAAGAGGTTGGCAAGGTCTTTAATGTTACGAGAGAACGTATCAGGCAGATAGAAGCTAAGGCACTCCGTAAACTTCGCCATCCCAGCAGAAGTAAGAAGTTAAAAGACTTTCTTGAATAGAGAAAGTTGATTTAAGATTGAATTTTTGCACGTATAGAATGTGCACTCTTACTTCGCTATTCCCAGCAGAAGTAAGAAATTGAAGGACTTTCTTGAATAGAGAAAATTACCTTAAGAATGAGCTTTGCACATATAGAATGTGACGCTCTTACTTCGCAAGAGCAGTAGTAAGAAGCTAAAGGACTTTCTTGAATAGAGAAAGTTGATTTAAGATTGAATTTTTTGCACGTATAGAATGTGCACTCTTACTTCGCAAGAGCAGAAGTAAGAAATTAAAAGACTTCTTTAAATAGAATCAATTGACCGGAAAATAAAGCATTAGCGCCGCTTGAATTCAAGCGGTGTTTTTGGTAGGTGAGAATATGAACATCAGGTTTACTAAAAGAATGCAATCTATTATTGATATGGTGCCGCCTTCTGTTACTGTTGCGGATATAGGTGCAGACCACGCTCTTGTTTCCGTTAATCTCATTATTTCAGGAAAGGCTCAAAAAGTCTTTGCATGTGACATAAATGAAGGGCCGGTAAAAACCGCTTCTTATAATATAGAAAGATTTAATTTGTCAGGTAAAGTATTTCCTGTGCTGTCCGACGGTTTGGAAAAGGTATGGGATAA
Organism: Bacillota bacterium; assembly: GCA_030705805.1. Taxonomy (GTDB): domain Bacteria; phylum Bacillota; class Clostridia; order CAKSNL01; family HGM11501; genus JAUZPY01. The sequence goes on from JAUZPY010000029.1 coordinate 11,238, forward strand.
AGCGGAAACAGTAATAATTGCCGGTATGGGCGGAGAACTGATTTTAAGCATATTAAGAAAAAGCAACCTAAACCTTATAAAAAATTTTGTTTTGCAGCCCATGAACCATGCCAATATCCTTAGAGCCGGTCTTGTTGATTTAGGCTTGAAAATTGAAACTGAATCCTTAGTTTCCGATTACGGCCGTGTATATTGCATAATCAGGGCGGTTCACGGGATAACTAAGTATAATGATGAGGAGCTTTATGTGGGTCCTTGCATTTTGAGGCAAAAGGGCGAGCTTTTTGAAAGGCATTTAAATAAAATTATAAGGTTTGAAAAAAGCAAAGAAAAGGATATAATAAACGGAAAAGAACATGGAAAGAGAGCACAAAGGCTTGAAGCAATATTAAAGGAGGATACCTTATGATAAAAGCACGTGATATAGCAGAAGTTTTAAGAGCTATGGCACCTGAAAGGTATGCCTATGATTTTGATAATGTGGGCTTTTTGGTAGGCAGTGAAGATAAAGAGATACATAAAGTATATTTATGCTTAGATGTAGACGAAGAAACGGCAAAGGAAGCTGCATCTTTAAGTGCAGATATGATTATTTCCCATCATCCTGTAATTTTCCATGCGGAAAAAAGCCTGACAGATAAAACACCCCTTGGAAGGACCTTACGTATACTTGTGCAGAATGACATCGCAGTTTACTCTGCTCATACCAATTTGGATATTGCTTACGGCGGGCTGAATGATTACGAAGCTAAATTGCTGGGTCTTGAAATAATAGGTGAACTTGATACACATTCTGGCGATGACCATGTTTGCGGCAGGGTTTGTAGCACAAACCAGAGCCTGCTGGATTTAGTTAAGCTGGTAAAAGACACTTACAATTTGCAGTGCATCAGGTATTCGGGCGACCTTGACAGAAAAATAAATACCGTTGCTATTTGTACAGGCGGCGGCAGAAGCATGATTTCAGATTGCATTAAAAGAAATGCAGATGTATATATCACAGGAGATTTGTCCTATTCGGACATAAGAGATTTACACTTTAACGGAATTGATTATATTGAGCTTTCCCATTATGATTCGGAAATTAAGGTAATGCAATGTTTAAGGGAAGTGCTCCGAAGTAAGTTTAAAGAATTGCCGATTGTAAATTCTACTCAGAAAAATATAATTAATTATTATTGATATAGAAACAAAATTGTATCCAATTTTTATTGACAAAATTCTACTCTGCTGTTATAATGAGTAAAACAGCTGAATGTAGGAAATAGAGTCAGTTATAGAGCTTTTTTATAGCTATAAATTGGGGTTGTTTTAAATTATTAATTAAGCAGCGGATTCCTTTTGTTATTATACTGCTATAAACTAAAAAACAATGACAGGACTCTCCTTTTGAGTTCTGTTATTTTTATGTGCACAGGTAGAAAAGACAAGCAGTACATTCGGAAAATATAAGGGAAATGGAAGGGTAGATAAAGGATGGATATTTTAATTGGAAACTTATTTAAGTTAGAGTGGCAACAGGTTGTTATGTGGTTAATTGGAGGAGTATTAATTTACCTCGCAATTAAAAAAGATATGGAGCCTACGTTGCTTCTGCCCATAGGTTTTGGCGCCATTCTTGTAAATCTTCCGCTTTCCGGTGCGATAGATCAGGTTATTAACGGCAAAATTGAACATGGGGCACTAAGCACTTTGTTTAATGCGGGCATAGCAAATGAACTTTTCCCCCTTATTTTGTTTATAGGTATCGGGGCAATGATTGATTTTGGCCCGCTGTTAGCTAATCCAAAGCTTATGATGTTTGGAGCAGCGGCACAGTTTGGTATATTTTTTACTTTATGTGCAGCTTCCATGTTTTTTAAGATTAACGATGCAGCATCAATTGCAGTTATTGGAGCGGCTGACGGTCCCACATCAATTGTAGTTGCTCAAAAGCTTAATTCTAATTATATTGGAGCTATCATGATAGCGGCATATTCTTATATGGCTCTTGTACCTATAATTCAGCCGCCTATAATTCGTCTCCTTACAACTAAAAAGGAAAGACGTATACGTATGGTATATAAACAGAAAAGTGCGTCTAAGCTTACAAGAATTCTATTTCCGATAATAATTACCGTAATTACCGGACTGGTTGCACCCTCGGCTGTATCCTTAGTTGGTTTCCTTATGTTTGGAAATCTTATAAGAGAATGCGGAGTGCTTAATTCATTGTCTGATACCGCCCAAAAGGTGCTTGCAAACCTTATTACAATCTTTTTAGGTATTACAATTGCTTCTCAGATGCAGGCAGACCAATTCTTGAAAAAGGAAACGCTGATGATTCTTGGATTAGGATTGTTTGCATTTATATTTGATACAGCAGGCGGAGTAATATTTGCAAAGATAATTAATTTGTTTTTAAAGGAAAAAATCAATCCGATGATAGGAGCAGCCGGAATTTCTGCCTTTCCTATGTCAGGAAGAGTAGTGCATAAAATGGGATTATCTGAAGACAGACAAAATTTCCTTCTGATGCATTCCATGGGGGTAAATGTATCGGGACAAATTGCTTCTGTAATTGCCGGTGGCTTGATTTTAAATTTCTTTATGTAAAAAGGGGAGAATAATTATGTTTAATCCAATGGCCTTTGTAGACAACTTATATTATATGGGATTTGGCATGCTCAGCATTTTTATTGTAATAGGTTTAATTATGCTGTCTACCGTTATTTTAAATAAGGTTACAGCAAAAAAAGATGACGACATGGAAGATGATGACTAAGAAAGGTAAATGAGCTGTATTTTTGCTGCATGAAAAATTATAATTGCAAAACCTATAGTTTTTGTATATATTATGTATAAGATATTGCTGTTAAAATGATAGATCATAAATGTCTTATACCAAGGTTATTTTATCCGATAAGGAGAATACTTATATGAGAATAGTAGTAAAATTGGGGACCTCTACACTTGCTCACGCAACCGGGAGATTGAATATACGCCAAATTGAAAAAATTTGTGAAGTGTTAAGTGATTTGAAGAATGCGGGCCATGAAATTGTTCTGGTATCTTCAGGAGCAATAGGTATGGGCGTTGGAAAACTGTCTTTGGGAGAGCGGCCTTCCGATATACCTACAAAGCAGGCAGTTGCCGCAATAGGCCAATGTGAGCTTATGTATACCTATGATAAATTGTTTTCTGAATACAACCATACTGTGGCACAAGTCCTGCTTACCGGAAGCGACGTTGACCATGAGGACCGCAGAGCAAACTTTCAGAATACAATGTCACGCCTCTTAGAGCTTGGTGCATTGCCTGTTATAAATGAAAATGATACTGTTGCAACAGAAGAAATTGTAATTGGCGACAATGATACTTTGGCTGCAATAGTAGCAGTAAACGTAAAAGCAGACCTGCTCATAATTCTTTCTGATATAGATGGACTGTACACCTGCGATCCGCATCGGGATTCCAATGCAAAGCTTATTTCTGAGGTAACTGATATTACTCCGGAAATGATTGCGATTGCAGGAGGAAAAGGCTCAAGCCTGGGTACCGGGGGAATGACTACTAAGCTTCATGCCGCACAAATAACTACAGGTGCAGGTATTGATATGGTAATAGCCAACGGAAAGAATCCGGAAATTTTATATAACATAGTTGAAGGTGACAAAATAGGAACAAGATTTATTGGGAAGAGATGATATTATGACGACTCTTGAAATAATGCAAAATGCAAAAGCGGCTTGCCCAAGCCTTGCAAAAGCAACAACAGAACAGAAAAATAACGCGCTGCTTTCTATGGCTGATATGCTGCTTAAGCATACAAATGAAATTCTTGAAGCTAATAAAGCAGATGTCCAGTCAGCAAAAGGAACCATTTCTGACGTAATGATTGACAGGCTTACGCTTACCGAGTCACGTATCGGAGATATGGCAGAGGGAATACGCCAGGTTGCTTTACTTAATGACCCTGTTTGGAAAGTACAAAAGCAAGTAACTAATCAAAATGGTATCTTAATTGAAAAGGTATCTGTGCCTATGGGCGTTGTAGCAATTATTTATGAGAGCAGACCTAACGTTACTTCTGATGCGGCGGTACTTGCAATTAAAGCAGGTAATGCGTGCATATTAAGAGGCGGTAAGGAAGCCTTTCGCTCATCAAACGAAATAGTGAAAGCACTCAAGGAAGGCCTTGAAAAAGCCGGATTGTCGGAAGATTTAGTAAATCTTATACAAGATACTACAAGGCAAAGTGCCAAAGAACTTATGGAAGGCGTAGGATATATAGACCTTCTGATACCGAGAGGCGGCGCAGGTCTTATACGTGCCTGCACAGAGAATGCCAAAGTTCCGTGTATTCAGACCGGAACCGGTATTTGCCACTTGTTTGTTGACGAAAATGCCAATCAGAATATGGCGCTTGAAATAATAGAAAACGCGAAAACAAGCCGTCCTTCCGTATGCAATGCTTTGGAAGTGTGCTTAGTGCACAAAAATATTAAAGATAAATTTTTGCCTAAATTATATGATAAGCTGGTAACTAAGAGAGAACAAGAAGGAAAAATTCCTGTAGAGCTTAGGCTTGATGAAACGGCACAAAAAATAATACCGGGCACAAAAGCAGGTAAAGACGATTTTGACACAGAATTTTTGGACTATATTCTGGCTGTAAAAATTGTTGACGGTATTGATGAAGCTATAGAACATATTTCTGTTCACTCAACAGGCCATAGCGATGCAATAATTACCGAAAACAAGGAATTGGCGGATCAGTTTACAAAGTCAGTTGACAGCGCCGCTGTGTATGTAAATGCATCTACACGCTTTACCGACGGAGGTGTATTCGGACTTGGCTGCGAAATGGGAATTTCGACCCAGAAGCTTCATGCCCGCGGACCTATTGGACTTGAGGAGCTGACAACTACAAAGTATATTATCCACGGAAACGGACAAATCCGCTGAAAGAAATTGATACTTAGCATGTTACTTAGTCAAAGGAGCTTGTGTTTAACTGTAAGCTGACTTAAAGGTACAAACTTTGAATAAATTTGGCATAAAAAATGACGGGCACTTCAAAATGTGTCCGTCATTTTTTTAGGAAATATGGGTTATTCAAAAGTTACTTGACCGTCATTAACCTTTAAAGTTATGCTGCTTCCTTGTTCGATTTCACCCTCAAGCATTTTTTCGGCAATAAAATCCTCAACCTTTGACTGAATTGCACGTCTTAAAGGTCTGGCACCATATATTGGGTCATAGCCTTCCTTAGCCAGATACTCAATCAAAGTATCATTAAAGCTTGTTTTGATTTCCATTGATTCAAGCCTTTTAGCTACACTTTTAAGCATCAGGGAAGTAATCTTTTTGATTTCCGGTTCTGTCAGCTTATGGAAAACTATAATTTCATCTACTCTGTTTAAAAATTCAGGTCTGAAAGCTTCCTTTAAATCGCTCATTACGCTGCTTTTAATTTTTTCATAATCGCTGTCTGCACCTGTATTTTCAGTAAATCCGAGAGTTTTGGCTTTATCGGTTATCTTTCTTGCACCGATATTAGAGGTCATGATAATTACTGTGTTTCTAAAATCCACTTTGCGGCCTTGCGAATCGGTAAGGATACCGTCATCAAGTACCTGAAGCATTATATTAAAAACATCAGGATGAGCCTTTTCTATTTCGTCAAACAAAATAACCGAATAAGGCTTTCTGCGTATTTTTTCCGTAAGCTGGCCGCCTTCTTCAAAGCCAACATATCCCGGAGGAGAGCCAACCAGTTTGGAAACGGAATGCTTCTCCATATATTCGGACATATCAACTCTGATCATCGCATCCTCATCGGCAAACATTGCTTCTGCCAATGCTTTTGATAATTCTGTTTTACCTACACCTGTAGGACCTAAGAAAATAAAGGAACCAATAGGTCTTTTAGGGTCTTTTAATCCCATTCTGCCTCTTCTTATAGCTTTTGCAACAGCCTTAACTGCATCATCCTGACCTATTACTCTTTCATGAAGAATGCTTTCCAAAGATAACAGCCTTTTTGCATCGTCCTCACCCAAACGGCTTACCGGAATACCGGTCCAATCTGATAATACAGATGCAATATCTTCTTTTGTAATAGTGGTATGCTTTTCTGAATTTTCCTTAGACCAATTTTCTTTTTTAGAGCGAAGTTCTTCGGCTAAAATCTTTTCGTTGTCACGGAGAGAGGCAGCTTTTTCAAATTCCTGAGATGTAATAGCTGCGTCTTTTTCCTTTTTGATATCATTAAGCTTATCTTCTGTTTCTTTAAGGTCTGAAGGAGCTGTTAAGGATTTAAGCCTTGCTTTGGATGCTGCTTCGTCAACAAGGTCTATTGCCTTATCAGGCAAAAACCGGTCAGATATATATCTGGCAGACAACGTAGCGGCAGCTTTTAAAGCTTCTTCCGAAATTTCAACATTATGATGAGCTTCATATTTATCTTTAAGACCTTTCAGAATTTCTATGGTTTCCTCAACGGACGGTTCTCCTACCATAACAGGCTGGAATCTTCTTTCTAACGCAGGGTCCTTTTCGATATACTTTCTGTATTCGTTTATGGTGGTTGCACCTATAAGCTGAAGCTCGCCTCTCGCAAGGGAAGGCTTTAAAATATTGGAAGCATCAATAGCACCTTCAGCGGCGCCGGCACCGATAATAGTATGAATTTCATCAATAAAGAGGACAACATTTCCGGCCTTGATTATTTCATCTACAGCGGTTTTCAGACGTTCCTCGAACTCACCTCTGTATTTTGCGCCTGCAACCATGGAGGACAGATCAAGGGTAAATAAGCGCTTGCCTTTTAATGTTTCAGGAACAGTACCTTCAATGATTTGCTGGGCTAAACCTTCAGCTATTGCAGTTTTGCCGACGCCCGGTTCACCTATAAGACAAGGATTGTTTTTTGTTCTGCGGCTGAGTATTTGAATTACACGCTGAATTTCTTTATCTCTGCCTATAACAGGGTCAAACTTTCCGTCCTTGGCCATGGCTGTAAGATCTCTGCCGAACTGGTTGAGGGTAGGGGTATCGGCAGATTTATATGAACTTCCTTTTGCCCCTTTTTGAGCTGAACCGCCTGTAAGACTTGCGAGAATGTCATTATAGGTATTTCTTGGAAGCCCTAATTCAAATAATATACGGCAAGCAACACTTTGACCTTCTCTGAATATTGCCAAAAGTATATGCTCTGTATCAATATAACTGCTGCCGGTATTACCTGCTTCCATAAAGCTTATTTCAAGTATGCGCTTTGTGCGGGGAGTATACTCGGTTATAGCCTCACTATCATTAGGCACTTCAATAAGCTCATAAATTTTTTCCGTTACTAACGGTATAGTAATACCCTTGGATTTTAAATATTTCGATGCGAAACAGGTTTCTTCATCTAATAAACCAAGGAGAATCTGCTCGCTGCCCACATAACCTGTACCCATTTTCTCTGCAAAGGATTGGGCAGCAGATAAAACGTGTTTCGCTTTTTCTGTAAATCTATTTTCAAATGCGGACATTATAAAAACCCCTTTCGTTATAAAACTGTGTTATAAAATTGACTTTGCCATTTCCGCCCTTTTAATATCCCGTTTCTTAGGAGCGGTAATTTTTTGATAAGTAATAATAAATGCCGGTGAACCTTCAACCAAAAGCTTAGAAATCTTGTCATAGCTGGTATCAACTACCCCTAAGGCTACTCCTAACCGTGCGTCCGATAAGAGATTTAACATTTCCTCAGATGATATAGCATAGGAATTTTTTAAGGTTCCGAAAGCTCTCATGCAGCGGTTTTTAATTTCTGCTTCGTTTCTTTCAAGAAGTGCTTTTCTGGCCTTTATTTCAAGAGAAACAATTTGCTCAAGAACATCTTTTACCTTCTTTAAAATTTCATCTGATGAAATACCTAAAGTGACCTGATTGGAAAGTTGATACAGACATCCGCCTGCTCCTGTGCCTTCGCCGTACATACCTCTTATTGTAAGGCCAAGCTTACCGACAGAGTTAACTATTCCTGTTATATTCTTTGTCATAGTAAGGGCAGGTAAATGAAGCATTGCAGATACCCTTAATCCGCTGCCCACATTGGTTGGGCAAGAGGTAAGGTATCCAAGCGTATCGCTTTGCGCAAAATCCAGTCTGCCGGACAGTAAGGTTTCATACTTTGAAGCCATTTCCAGAGCCTTTTCAAGCTGAAGGCCGGGATATATAACCTGAAGTCTGAAATGATCTTCCTCACAAAGCATAATCGATATTGTTTCATCGTTACTTACAATGCAAGCTCCCGGTAATGCTTGACGGCATAAATCCTTACTGATCAAATGCTTTTCAAACAAAGTCAGCTTTTCATCCATTGAAATATCCGACATTTTATAGAGTTTAAAATCAGAATTAAAAGACTTGTTAGAGTCTATAAAACAGTTATAAACTTCGTCAATCAAATGATTAGCTTCATCGGCGGTCATTTTTGATGGAAATTTATAGCTTTTAAGATTGCGGGCAAAACGCACTCTGGTACTTACAACTACGTCACTGCTTGGACCGCCTTCGTTATACCAGCTCATTATTTTTCCTCCTTCAAGGCCTTTATTTCATCACGTATTGATGCAGCCTTTTCATATTCTTCTGCCTTAACAGCTTCACCCAGTTCCTTTTGCAGCTTTTCGATTTTATCCTCAGCGGTTAAAGGCTTTGCTTCTTTCTTTACGTCTTTATGTTTGCTGCAACCGTGAAATCCCTCAAGCATCGGCAGTATAACAGGCTCAAATACTTCATAGCATTTATGACATCCTGCAATGCCGGTTTCACGAAATTCATTTAAAGTAGTTTTGCAAAAAGGACATATTAAACCGGCTGATTTGACCTCTCTTTTAGGAGCAAATAGGTTAATTAAGTCAAATTCAGGCATATCAAAAGAGATATTTTCCTCTCTTGCGCAGGCTTCACAAAGATGATACTCTGTAACCTGGCCGTTTATAACCTGAGTATAATGCATTGTAGCTGGATTTTGTTTACATCTTTCACATAACATAATTATTACCTCCTTTTAGGTAAGGCTAATCAAAATATTTTTAAGCATATTGCTTCTGATTTGATTTCTGATGGATGCGTTAAAGGGAAGAGAGCTGTCGCTGACCGCCGCCAGAATTAACATGGCTTCTCTCTTCGTTATCCTTTGATAATCCACAAGATTTGATACTAAAACTTTGGCGGTCTGAAAATCAATCGAATCACCGATATTGTTTACTATGTGCATTATATATTCGTCTGCACCGATTCTTACCCTGGTGATTTTTATGAACCCGCCGCCTCCGCGCCTGCTTTCAACGGTATATCCTCGCTCTTTTGTAAATCTGGTCTGTATAACATAATTTATCTGGGAGGGTACACAGCCCAGCCTTTCAGCCAACTCATTTCGCTTTATCTCAACTGCACCATCACCTCCGTTTAATAAAGCATTTAAAAACTCTTCAATACTATTACTAAGGTACATGGGGACCTCCTTGTTTGACTTTGACTTTCTTTGACCTTTAAGCTTATTATAGCCACTTTTATTATTTTGTCAATAGGTTTTTGGAAAAATTTTAAAAATTTTTTAATTGAAAATAGGGACAAAAAGCCTATAAAATTGAGGCAGGGAGGGTCAAAAAAACCTAAAAGCTTAATCTTTTGTTTGTAAGTATTCCCAGTTTCTATAAATAGTCTTATTTTCAGCAATAGAAAAAAAATCCCAAGCCTGACTGTAAGTGTCAAGACATTTACCTTTATAAGGAATATTGGTTGAATATATGTATTGCATTGAATCACCCAATAATCCCGGCCATTTATAAAAGGCAACTTCTATACCGCTTTCATTTAAAATACAATTTACTGTTTTGCTGCGGGACAAGTATGCATATTCCTTAGGCAATTTTATGTGATCAATATCTATCGTTTTTGAATCTGTGTACTGATATTCCTTAGCAATTTGTAATGCTACTTGCTCCATTTTGGGCCGTAAAATTTTAAAACGAGTATCTTCGTAAATTTGTGTCAGCGGCAAAAATAGAATAGCCAATAGCAGAAAATAGATTAAAACTATCATTTCCTTTTTAAAAAAGATTGCT